>DAHVZT010000110.1 GCA_027323885.1 Acidobacteriaceae bacterium | reverse complement strand
GGGACCTGTCGCGAGAGTACCGCCGCCGTGTGAAAATAGCTTTCGAGCAGCGGCACATTCTGCCCGGCGATCCGCTGCGTGTGTTTCGCTATCCGGATGAAGAGCAGAAGTCATAGGAACTGGAGTTCAACTATGGCGCTTCAGCAGTGGAAGTATGCCAACGCCTACAATTATGGACACTAGCAGTAGCGTTCCCAAGGAAGAGAACAATAGAGTTACAAACGGTTCGACCCATCCAAAACCGGAAGGAAAATATGACTGATTCGGCTTGTCTGGATTCACACGAATGTGTATCTTCCCGCCCGCTACGTGATCGTCCACAAGACTGTTTGCCGATCCTAAACTCCAACAGGTATCGCGGACAACGCGTCCAATGTAAAGTCGTGAATCGAAGCGATACGAATAGCGGAGTTCAGCGCGTACTGTCTCCTTGTACCCGCATTTTGTACGATGGGTAGATTCAACAATACCCTCCACTGGAATCCAATTTCCGGATTTTCTTGCCAGACGCAACTCTCGAAGCCAGTAGTAGGAAACTGACCAATACATGAAGCTGCCACTATGTTCTTGATTGGCCTGGATTGCTGTCTCAAGCGATTCAAACACTCGAAGCCCCAAATTACCTCATAGTCAGGTTCAGCGACTCCATCATACTATCCGGGTCAAATACAGGGGGCTGGCAAGAGGTGCCGCTGCATACCACGGCAAAGCTGCGGCCAGTTGCAACCTCCGGCAGATGTGGCAGGGTTTCGGCCAGCATGGGCGGCAGCTCGCGCCGCTCGATGATCGCCCGCGGCAGGCGCAGGACAGTTTTATCAACGGCGTAGCGGGCCGTCGCGGCCGCCGCGAGTTCGTTCGCTTGCGCATCCTCGCCCACAACACAGATTTGCATGGGCGGCAGCAAGAACCGCTGCAATGCCAGCCCGTACGCACCAGCAAACAAGCCGTACTGCTCGGCCACGCCGGCAAATGCCTCCAGCGTGTCTTCCGCTTTCTCGCTCCAGTCTTTGCGGCCGCTGAGCGCCGACAAACGCAGCAGCAGCGACGCTGCCAGCGAGTTCCCCGCTGGCGTTGGCGAATCCTGCAGCGGTTTGCGCCGGGCGGCGAGTACCCCCAGCTTCTCCCCGGCAAAGGCGTTCTGCGCGGTATCAAAAAATCCGCCGCCGGTTGCATCGTGGAAGCGCGCAATCATGGCGTCCGCAATCGCTTCGGCGGCGCGGTAATATCGCATCTCCGCCGTTGCTTCCCATGCGTCCACACACGCAAGGCCGAGCGCGGCATAATCATCGAGCATTCCCTGCACCGGTTTGGCTGGCGATTGTCCCTCCGCATAGGCGACGACCCGATTCAGGCTGCCATCGGACTTCCATGCCTCGCGCAAGATGCGGTCGAGGGTACGCAGCGCGAATTTCCGCGTGACTTCCAGACGCAGCACCCGCGCAGCTTCCAGATATGCTGAGACCGCCAGCGCATTCCAATTCACATAAATCGTTTTGTCGATGTACGGTGTCGGCCGTTGCAGCCGAGCTGCGTAGAGTTTTCGCCGGGCGGAATCGAGCAGCGCCTCCGCCTCTTCCACGCTGACCGCATTGCGTCGCGCCACTTCCGCCAGAGAGAGATCGATGTGCAACGTGTTCTTCTGCGGATTGTGGTGCATGTCGCCGAGCTCGCCAATGTCGAAGTAGGTGCCCGCGACGGCCAATTCCTGCGGCGTCAAAACGGCTGCGGCTTCCTCTCGCGTCCAGGTAAAGTAATCGCCGTCGTCGTCGAGGGACTTATCCGCATCCTGGGAAGCATAAAAGCCGCCGCGCTCGCGATCGCTCAGCACGGTGTCCATCCACAGAATGATCTCCTGCGCGACCCGGGCATGGTCCGGATCGACGAAGCTCTGAAAGCTATGTACGTAGGCTTTCAGCAGCTCGGAATTGTCGTAGAGCATTTTCTCAAAGTGAGGCACGACCCAGCGCTCATCGACCGAATAGCGATGAAAGCCGCCCGCGAGATGGTCATACATGCCGCCCGCCGCCATGCGGTCGAGCGTCATGCGCGCGGCATGCTGCGCCGCCTCATCGCCGGTACGCGTGGCGTGATCGATCAAAAGATCGAGCACCGCCGGATGAGGGAATTTGGGCTGCGTGCCGAAGCCGCCATAATGCTTGTCGAACTGCTGCAGCGCGGACGCGACCAGCTTGCCGACGATGCCCGCGTGCAAATCGGCCGAGCGCCCGGAGAATGACTCGTTGTATTCGATGGCCGCCATCACGCTGTCGGCGGACTCAAGGACTTCATCCTTGCGCTCGTGATACGCATGCGCCATGGTCAGCAAAACATGGCCGAAGCCCGGACGCCCATAACGCTCCTCTTTGGGAAAATAGGTTCCGCCAAAAAATGGTTTCCCATCCGGAGTCAGGATGACCGTCAAGGGCCAGCCGCCTTGCCCGCTCATGGCGGAAACCGCGGCCTGGTAGCGCGTATCCACATCCAGCCGCTCGTCGCGATCCACTTTCACGGCGATGAAGTGCGTGTTGATGATCTCCGCAATCTCGGGATCTTCGTACGATTCACGATCCATCACGTGGCACCAGTGGCACCACACCGCGCCAATGTCGAGCAGGACGGGCTTGTTCTCTTCGCGCGCCTTGGCAAAGGCAGCTTCGCCCCACTCCTGCCAGCCCACCGGTTGATGCATCGCCGACCGCAGGTAGGAAGACGCCGCGTGGGCGAGCGCGTTGTGCGTTTCGGCTGTTGGAGAGGAAGAGCTAGGAGTGGTGGTAGAGGTCTGCGAATGCTCGTGCATACCTATTATCAGATGCCTTTTCGAGGTAGCTGTCCATCCGAGTAGGCCGAGTGGTTCTTTCGTCTTCCCATGGACATAAAACCTTGTCGTCGTCTTCTCTCGGTCTGTGAGTCACGAGTGCAGGCCTGCCCTAGTAAGCATAGCGAGGAATTGCTGCTCAGTACTTGCTTCGATTGAATCGACCACGAACCTGCCCTTGCGATCGAAGACAAAGGTGTGGGGTATTTCGCTTACATGAAACTGCTTGGAAACTCTACCGCCCGTATCGAGCAGCACTCGTGGATGGTAATCAGTCCGTTTCATGAAAGCCTCCACCTTGGAGCGCTGTTCGCTTGTTAGCGAAAGCACGACTATGCCCTGAGATTGAAAGCGCGTATATATGGCGTCAAGGGCAGGCATCTCTTGGCGACAGGGCGCGCACCATGTAGCCCAGAAATTTATCAGAACGATTTGGCCACGCAGCGTGGACAGGGTCACCGTCCGTCCCTGTAGGTCCTGCAACGTGAAGTTGGCTCTGGCTACGTCGGCATCATTCGCAGCAAGGATTCCAAGAGCCTTTCTCAATTGCGGGTCGTTCAGGTTTACATGCACGTGTTGGTAATGAATGAAGGATGCGAGATTCATGTAATCTAAGTCGCGCTCCAACGGGTCCGAGGGTTGCGGGACCTCCACAATCGCTTCTTCGAGCGTCCGCGCTAACGCCTGCATTGTCTTCTTGCTGGTTTTGTCTTCGCTCACAAAGCGAGTCAGGCCCGTTGCCATCCACACTTTCGGCATGCCTGCGGGAAGGGAGCGAATGTCGCTCAAGATTCGCCGTGTCTCGGCGGGTCGCTGTGCGTTTGGCACAGATGGAAGCGCCTTTATTTCCCTGGTGATTGATGCTTGGGTCGCCTGCGCACTCGTGAAGGGTGGGAGGAAGATGACAAACACTAGAAAGACCTTCGGGAAGGCTTGGGGCATGCATACTCCTATGGGTGCACGACCGACCTAGGTGCCGGGCGTCCTCATTATAGCCGTGCTCTGTGCGGTTAGACCTCGCACAGCCTCACCGCACCAGCCGTTGCGCCACTTCGGTATAGAGATCGATCGCGTCGAACAGGTCCCGTTTGGCCAGGCGCTCGTGCGGAGTGTGCGCCACGTGGATCGATCCGGGGCCGAGCAGCAGAGGCTCTCCCCAGTTGGTCAGCGCGGGAACGTCGGTGGTGAAGGCCGCGACCATGGTGGGCAGACCCTCCAGACGCTTGAATTTCTGAAATGGTATTTCGAGAGTGACTTCCACTTCCGCATCGTTGCCGGCCGCATCCTGCAGCGCGGCCCGGATTTTGTCCGACGGGCCCACCAGCCGCACCAGGAGAGTGGCGGAGGCCTCATCCGCAATCACGTTGGGAGCATGTCCACCTTGAAGCAGGCCGATGTTCAGGGTCGATGGACCAACCTCAGGATTGACCGGCAGTTGAATCTGCAAAATGCGGTAAAGCGCGGCGATCAGCTTGTGAATGGCCGAATCGCCCAGTTCCGGATAGGCCGAGTGCGCCATGGTTCCGCGCGCCCGCACGATGGCGTTGATGACACCTTTCGACGCCACAGCCAGCCGGTTGTCCGTCGGCTCCCCGTTGATCAGGAACCGGCTGCCTTTCGGCTGCTTGTTCGCTTCGCGCGCGCCGAAGCTGCCGCGCTCCTCACCCGCGACAAACAACAGCCCCACCCGGACGCCAAGGGCACGAAGCTTTTTCGCCGCGGCAATCTGGGCGGCAATGATGCCCTTGGCGTCGCACGATCCGCGCCCGTGGATGAATTCGCCGTCTTCTCTGCTGGGAATGAATGGCGGCACGGTATCCATGTGGGTGGAAAGGACGATGTCGGGCGCGTCCGCGGAAATGCCTGCATACACGTTGAATCGTTCGCGGTTGGCGGAGTGGGGTACTGGCATTTTTTCCGGGCGAAACTCGTGCTCAGCGAGAAACTTATAGAGAAAATGGCCGACCGCGGCCTCGTTTTCACTGATCGATTCGATATCCACCAACTGGCGCGTGAGTGCAATGGGGTCGAATGGCATGCAATTCCAGCATACCGCGCAGTGCGTACGTAAAATGCAATCAGAACGGAACGCTGCGGAGTTATGGAAAACGCGACACTTTCCCCTTCAATTCGATCGATTCACCTGGAGGGTCCGGCGGGTACGCTGGAAGCCCTGCTGAACACGGGCGATTCTGACGCGGCCTATACCGCGCTCGTGTGCCATCCCCATCCGATGGGTGGTGGAACCATGCACAACAAAGTGGTGTATCACGCGATGAAAGCGCTGAATGGGCTGGGCATTCCCGTGCTGCGGTTCAACTTTCGAGGCACAGGGCGGAGTGCCGGGGCGCATGACGACGGGCGCGGCGAGCAGGATGATGTCCGCGCTGCGCTGCAGTGGCTGAGCGACGAATTCAAGCGGCCCATCATGTTCGCCGGGTTTTCCTTCGGCGCGAATGTGGGAATGCGGGCCTGTTGCGGCGACCCGCGCGTGATCGGGCTGATTGCGCTCGGTCTGCCCGTTGAGGCGGAAGGCCGGACCTATGACTATGGATATTTAGCTGCCTGCACGCAGCCAAAGCTCTTCATCTCCGGGGACCGCGACCAGTATGGTCCTGTGGATGAGGTGGAGGCAATCGTTGCAGCGGCTCCGGAACCCAAGCAACTCATCTGGATACCGGACGCGGACCACTTCTTCGCCGGGCAACTCGCGGCGGTGCAGGCTGGCATCGTCGAGTGGGTTGGCAGGCAATTTCCCACGCACAAGTAATGGCGGATTTACCTTCCATAGCGAAATCGATCTTCCTGGGAGCGCTGGAGGACTGCAGTATCCATCGCGCGATGCAACGCTGCGTGTCCGTCCAAGATGGCCAATTGCGTATTTGCAAACAAAGCTTTTCCATCCGTGAGCTACGGCGGTTGCGCATCGTGGCAGCCGGTAAGGCTTCCTCCACCATGTTGGCAGCGCTGCGGAAACAACTGCCGATCAAGCCGGAGTGGGACGTACGGGGCATTTTGATCGCGCCGGAGCCCCCGCCAGGACTGGCGGGAGAGTTCCAATTTTTTCCCGGGGGCCATCCACTCCCGAACGAAGCTTCTTTCGCCGGCGCCCGTGCTGCTTTGGAAATGCTGCGGTCGATCCCGCCCGAAGAAAGTTCAGGCACGCTCTGTATTTTTCTGCTGAGCGGAGGCGCCTCCGCCATGTTGGAACTGCCGCTGGACCCGGCGATTTCGTTGCAGGATACGGCAACGTTCCATCAGGTGCTCGTAGGCGGCGGTGCGTCGATCAATGAGATCAACTGCGTTCGCAAGCGTTTCTCGGCGGTAAAGGGGGGGCGATTGGCCGCAGCCGCAGGAGAAGCTGCTTGTATATCGCTGTTGATCTCCGATGTCCCTGCCGGGCACGAGGACGCGATTGGCTCCGGGCCAACGCTGCCGGACGCCTCAACCGTGGAGCAATGCAAAGATGTTCTGGAGCGCTATCATTTGCTGCCACAGTTCCCCGCCCCGGTGCGGCGCTACTTCGAGAATTTGCCTGAGGCCAGTGTACCTCCGGACCTGAATCGAAACCGCTGCGGTCACTGCGTGCTGCTTTGTGCGGATGATCTGGCGGAGGCAGCGGCACGCCGGGCGACCGATCTCGGCTGGCTGGCAGTCGTGGATCACACCAGCGACGAATGGCCCTATGAGAAAGCGGCGGCTTACTTGCTGCAACGACTGCGGCAGCTTCGACAGAGCTTCGGGCGCGCGTGCCTGATCGCCGGCGGAGAAGTGCTGGTGCAATTGCCAGCAAAGAGTGTTGGCGCCGGTGGCCGAAATCAGCAGTTTGCCCTGTACGGGCTCACTCGGCTTACTCCGGAGGACAAGTCCGTGGCAATTCTGTCGGGCGGGTCCGACGGAATCGACGGGAACAGCCCGGCTGCTGGAGCTGTGGCGGACGAGCGCCTCCTTCAGACGCCGGAAGACCGCCGAGCTGCCGAGGTCGCGTTGCAAAATTTCGACGCCTATTCCTATTTCGCAGCGAGAGGAGCGCTGCTCGTGACGGGCAGCACCGGACAAAATCTCCGCGACCTCCGCATCCTGCTTAGTGGGTGAAAGCAAATCTCCGCAATTCCATAAATCATAGATTTGGCTTTATGATTGCATAGGAACGCAAGAGATCAGCGCCCATCCGCAGCCTGGCGGAAACTCAAAAAAAGAGGCCCCGGCGTTGCGCATAGCATGGGTTTCTATCTGAATTGAGCGATGCCCTGCACGGCCCGACCGCATGGCACTCCAGTTGCAACTTGTCTCCTAAGGATTACCGCGTACGACTGTCAAGGTCGTTGTTCTAGGACGCGGAAAGACGCTCTTTCGAATGCCTCGGAACATCCCATTCCGCATTGCCGCCATTGTCCTGGCGGCTCTTACCGTCGCCGCCGTCATTCTGGCATCGGTCAACTATACCCATGAGAATGATTTTCAGGTGCCAACCGATGGAGTCTGGTGGGCGGAGTCCAACGGCGGCCTGGTCGCGCAGAAGGTGCTGGCAGGCAGTCCCGGCGAACGCGCGGGAATTGAGGCCGGGGATCTGCTGATCGCCGTCAACGACCGGCCGATACTCAGAATTGCATCTCTTCAGAGGCAAATATTCAGCACGGGAATTTACAGCCGGGCCATGTACAGCATTATGCGGTACGGAATCCGGCTGGAGATTCCCGTAATTCTGGTGCCGAAGGACCGCAGCATCAATGCGGGTCTCCGTCTCATCGCGCTGGTCTATCTTCTGATCGGCCTTTATGTTCTCTTCCGGCGATGGACCGCCCCCCGCTCCGTCCACTTCTACATCTTTTGCCTTTCGTCTTTCGTCCTTTATTCCTTCATCTACACCGGCAAGCTGAACCTGTTCGACTGGATTATCTACTGGGGCAATGTAGTGGCCGGAGCGGTGCAGCCCGCGCTCTTTCTGCATTTCGCCTTTACTTTTCCCGAGTCGAACCCAACCATGCGGCGCAGGCGCGTGGCGTGGCTGCTGTATGTGCCGGGAATCGCGCTGATTGGCCTGTACGCCGCGGCAATTCGACTTTGGTCCGCGACGGAATTGCTGAGCCACCGGCTCAACCAGGTAGCGCTGAGCTATCTGGCCATTTACTACATGGCGGCGGCGCTGGTGTTCTTCATCAACTACCGGCGTGCGGACAATCCTCTGACCCGCCAACAGTTAAAGTGGCTGACCCGCGGCACCTTGCTGGCGGTGGGGCCGTTTACCGTGCTCTATGCAATTCCCTACCTGCTGGCGGGAGCCTCAGCGAATTCCCTGCTGAGCCAGGTCGGCGTCCTGTGTCTGGTTTTTCTGCCTCTTACCTTCAGCTATGCCATCGTGCGCTATCGGCTGATGGATGTAGACCTGATCTTCAAGCGCGGCGTCACCTACACGTTAGCGACCGGTGCGCTTGTTGCCATCTACTTCGGCGCGGTCGCGTTCGCCGGAGAGGTGGTCCATACGCGGCTTCCTGCAGCCGGAGGTTGGGGGCTTGCGGCCGCCATCATCGTGGCGGCGCTGGTCTTTGATCCCATGAAGCGGGCAATTCAGGACCGGGTGGACCGCGTCTTCGATCGCAAAAGGCTGGATTCCAGGGCCACGCTGGTGGAGTTTGCCCGCAGCCTCAACTCAGAAACCGATCTCACCGCGCTTTTGAACGCTCTGGTGGATCGCCTGCCGCACATCCTGCAGGTCGCGCGCGTAGGTGTCTTTCTGGAGCAGGACATAGGACCTCTCCGGTACTATCGCCTGGCGGCGAGCCACGGAATTCCTTCGACCGCGCAACGCAACGATCTGGAAATCGATACCAGCTTTTTGCAGTTCGATGGGCGAGGAGACGCGTCGCACATCTTCTATGAGAGCACGCAAAATGCTCCTCACCTCTCGGATTCGCAGCGCCGGGCTGTGCAGTTGCTGGAACTGAACTATTACCTGCCGTGCCGTGTGCAACAGAGCACGATTGCCGTGCTCGGCCTGGGTCGCACGACGGTTGGCGACTTTCTCTCCAGCGAAGACGTGGAACTGCTGGAAACACTGGCCAGCTATGTGGGTATCGCGATTCAGAATGCGCGGCTGTTTGCACGGCTGGAAGAAAAGATTGCCGAATACGAGCAGTTGAAGGAATTCAACGAGAACATCGTCGAGTCGATCAACATCGGGATCCTCGCTGTGGATCTGGCGGACCGCATCGACAGCTGGAACGCGCAAATGGAATCCATGTACGCGGTTCCGCGCGCGGAGGCGGTGGATCGGACGCTGGCGGAGATTTTTCCAGCCGACTTTGTGGCGGAGTATGACCGGGTGAAGAATGAGACCGGCGTCCACAATCTTTACAAGTTCAATCTCGCGAATCGCGCAGGAGAAGCGCGGACCGCGAATATCACCATCGCGCCACTCGTCGATAAAGACTTCACCGTTGTGGGACGCATCATTCTGGTGGACGACATCACTGACCGGGTGCAGTTGGAGAGCCAGCTGATGCAGGCCGATAAGCTGTCCTCCATCGGTCTGCTGGCTGCCGGCGTAGCGCATGAGGTGAACACGCCTCTTGCGGTAATTTCCTCCTACACGCAGATGCTGGCCAAACAGATCCGCGGGGATGAACGCGTCGCGCCCATGCTGGACAAGATCACCCAGCAGACGTTCCGCGCCTCAGAGATTGTAAACAGCCTGCTGAATTTCTCCCGCACCAGCACCATTGAATTCAAGGCGATCAGTGTGAACCATGTTCTGCAGGAAACGCTCGCGCTCGTGGAGCATCAGTTCCGCACCGCGAACATCACGATTGACCTTGCGCTCCAGCCCGACCTGCCCGAAATTCTTGGCAATACCGGCAAACTTCAGCAGGTTTTTCTCAATCTCTTTCTAAACGCAAAGGATGCTATGACTGGCGGCGGAGTTCTCCACGTGGAAACCGCCGCGAACGGTCATGTAAACGTAACGATCGGCGACACCGGCTCCGGCATTGCGGCGGAAAATCTCCGCCGCATTTACGATCCCTTTTTCACCACGAAATCTGCCGTAGCCGATGGTCAACGGCGCGGCACTGGCCTGGGGCTTTCCGTCAGCTACGGAATCATCCAGGAGCACGCCGGAAAGGTACAGGTGGAAAGCAGGATCGGCCATGGCACAACCTTCCATCTGGAATTCCCAATGATAAGGAAACCCGCACATGCCTGAGGTCGTTCTCCCGCCCAGCCTCCAATCCAGCAACGCTGAAACGGCGCTGCGTTCCCGCGTCCTCATCATCGACGATGAAGCTGCCATTCGCGAATCCCTTGAAATTCTTCTCGATCTTGAAGGTTTCGAAATCGTTTCCGCGCCTGATGGGACCAAAGGACTGCAATTGCTGGACGAATCTGTTTACGATCTGGTCCTGCTCGATCTCGCTCTGCCCGGGCAAAGCGGATTTGAGGTGCTGCAGGCGATTCGCACGCGGCACGCGACTCTGCCGGTGATCATGATCACGGCCTACGGAACGGTGCAGAATGTGGTCGAGGCGATGCACTTCGGCGCGAACAATTTCATTCAGAAGCCGTGGGACAACGAAAAGCTTCTTGCCGACATACGCGCGGCCATCGGACAACACCGCGCCGAAACTGAAAATCTCCACCTGAAGCGCGCCCTGAAGCAGCGCTACAGCTTCGACAACATCATCGGCAAAAGCGATACGATGCAGGCCGTGCTCGACCTGGTGGGGCAGGTTGCGCCGAGCCGCTCCACTGTGCTGGTTCAGGGCGAAAGCGGGACAGGAAAAGAGCTTATCGCGAAAGCAATTCATTCTCATTCTCCGCGCCGCGATAAGCCTTTTGTTCCTGTGCATACCGGCGCGGTGCCTTCGGACCTGCTGGAAAGCACGTTGTTCGGCCATGTCAAAGGGGCATTTACCTCTGCCGTCGCTTCCAAAAAAGGCCTCTTCGAAATTGCAAATGGCGGAACGCTGTTTCTGGATGAAATCGGCACCATGATGCTGGATACGCAGGCTAAGCTACTGCGCGTCCTGCAGGACAGAAAATTCATGCTGGTCGGTGGAGTCCACGAGATGCAGGTGGATGTGCGGATCGTCGCTGCAACCAATGCCGATCTTCGACTGGCGGTACGTGAAGGGCGCTTTCGGGAAGATCTTTATTATCGGCTCAATGTCATCACCATTGACTTGCCTCCGCTGCGCAACCGCCGGGAAGACATTCCCCTGCTCGCCGCTCATTGTCTGAAAAGATTCTGCGAAGAGAACGGGATGCCCCTGCGGACGATTTCTCCAGAAACCATGCGGATTCTGATGGATTACTCATGGCCGGGGAATGTGCGCGAACTGGAAAACGTAATCGAACGATGCGTGGTGCTGTCCACCGATCAGACGATTTCCAAAGACTTGCTGCCCAATCATCTGCTGGGACGGAACTACGCCGACAGTCTGCTTGAACATAGCCCGAACGCGTCTCTGTTTGAGATTCTCGAAGACATCGAGAAACGCATCATTACCGACCGGCTGGAACAGAACAACTGGAATCAGACCGACGCTGCAGAGTCCTTCCGCATTCCGCTGTCCACGCTGAACCAGAAAATCAAGCGGCTGAATATTGAGATACGCAAAAAGAGCAAGGAGTGAAGTTGAAGGATTGTGCAGTAGAGTTGAAGGATTGCGGTGAAGTCGACATGGTCAAGCAAAGCAGCAGGTGGTTGTAAATACCTGATTACCTTGGGGTGGTGGATGATTATTGCCGCGATAGAGGTACGGAGCGCACATTTTCCGCCACCAGCCATGCTTGCCATTGTCAGGGCTGGCGCCGAGTACCGGCTCAATTCTTTCGGCGGTGCTGCGGCGGGAGCTGGTGCGTTGAAATTTTAGTCCAGGGACCGAACAGGCACACAGAACTTAAATTCATTCTACCGCCTTGTGTTGATATTGAACGCCAAAGGGAAGCATGGAAGAAGTGGTGTGAATGGGGGAAGGTTCCGGGTCTTAGAAGCGGGTTTTGGGGCACCCGGCCACAAATCATAGGAGATGGATTTTGGATGAATTTCTCGACCAAGAAAATCGGATGCAAGCCCCTATGCATTGGGCAATCAGTATGACAATCAAAAAAAGCTGATGAATTCTCTCGTAAATGCCTGAGCCAATTGGCGCTTATGCCGCTGGCCGAACAGGTCAAAAAAATTCGACTCCATCGAGCAATGGCGCGATGCGCTTGACTGAGCGCCAACCTGCAACTCGGCGCCTAAAGGTGCAGGCTCGCAACCACTCAACTCTGGACTGAAGTCCGCGGTCTACCCTTAAACCGCGGTCAAAGCCTGTTCCAGATCGGCAAGGATATCCTCAACATCCTCAATTCCTACGGAGATGCGGACCAGACCGTCGGTAATGCCTAGCTTCTGACGCCCTTCCGGACCGATAGCTGCATGAGTCATCGTCGCGGGATGCGAAATCAAAGTCTCCACGCCGCCCAGGGACTCGGCAAGCGAGCAGAGGCGCACACGCTTCAACATGTGGTTGGCTGCCGCGAGGGATCCCAGGTCAAAGCTGATCATCGAGCCAAAACCCGTCATCTGCGTTTTGGCCAACTCAAATTGAGGGTGACCGGGCAGCCCCGGATAGAAGACTTTCCGCACTTTCGGGTGGTGATTGAGAAAAATGGCCACCTCGCGGCCGTTCGCATCATGCTGCCGCATTCGCACCGCCAGCGTCTTCACGCCACGCAGCAGCAACCAGCATTCGAACGGAGACAGAATGCCGCCTGTGCATTTCTGCACGAAGGCGAACGTCTCGGCATGCTTTGGGCTGGTGCCGATCAGGACGCCTCCTAACCCGTCGGAGTGGCCATTCAGGAATTTGGTTGTGGAGTGCATTACGATGTCCGCGCCGAATCGAATGGGCAGCTGAAAATACGGCGACATAAAGGTGTTGTCGACGCTCAGCTCGACTCCGTGATTGTGACAGATGTCCGCAACTGCGCGAATGTCGGTTAAAGCCATCATGGGATTGGTAGGTGTTTCGATGTGGACCAATTTGGTAGCGGGACGAAGCGCGCCTTCCACATTCGCCGGATTCGAAGTGTCGACATAGGTGAATTCCAGACCATAATTCACCAGCACCTGGTTGAAAAGGCGCGTGGTCCCACCATACATATTGTCGCTGCACACAATATGATCGCCCGTTTTCATCATGGTGCAGAGCGCAGTTATGGCCGCCATGCCGCTGGCAAACACATGCGCGGACGTGCCGCCCTCGAGTGATGCGAAGTTTACTTCAAGCGCTGTACGGGTCGGGTTGGATACGCGGGAATATTCGTACCCTTTGTGCTTTCCGATCTCTTCCTGCACATACGTGGAACTGGCATAAATGGGTACATTCACCGCGCCCGTGGTCGCGTCGGCGGATTGTCCATCGTGAATTGCGCGGGTTGAAAATCCGTGTTGCCTTTCCGTCATTTCTTTTTTTCCTTGTGCGGCTCACGCTGCCGGATTGTGGGCGTTCCACCTTCATGAAGGTCTTTTCAAACACCGCCGTCGAAAATGTTCTTCGACAGGTAGCGTTCGGCGGAATCAGGCACAATCGTGACAATTCTCTGGCCTGGTTGCATTCGGCGAGCCTGCTGGACAGAGGCGAATACGTTTGCTCCGGCGCTGGATCCTCCCAGCACGCCTTCCTCCCGCGCCAGCCGCCGCACCATCTCAAAAGCATCTTGATCCGTCACGCGAACGATCGAATCGCACACGCCGGCGTCAAAGGTCTTCGGGATGAAACTCACTCCAATCCCCTCAACCTTGTGTTTGCCCGGCGGACCGCCCTGCAGTACGGAACCCTCAGTTTCCACAGCAATCGTAGTCACGTGTTCCAGATCACGCTTCAGTCTTTTGGCAATGCCGCTGAAGGTGCCGCCTGTGCCTACTCCCGCAACAAAGGCGTCCACGCAGCCCTCCATCTGATCGAGGATTTCCTGCGCAGTGGTGCGGAAATGAAACTCCGGGTTGGCGGGATTGTCGAACTGTCGTGCCATCCAGCCGCCTGGAGTTGCACGGGCATGGTCAAGCGCACGCCGAATTGCGCCCTGCATCCCTTCCGCTTCTGGGGTGCGTTCCACAATCGCGCCAAAGCCGCGCATCAGAATGCATTTTTCTTCGGCAAACCCCTCCGGAACAAACAGCACGACCTTATATCCACGCCGCACACCGATAAACGCCAGACCAACGCCCGTGTTCCCCGCGGTAGCTTCGAAAACCGTCCCCCCAGGCTGGAGGGCCCCGCTCTTTTCCGCGTCCAGGATCATTCCCAGGGCCGCACGGTCTTTGATACTTCCGCCCGGGTTGAAGAATTCCAGCTTTGCGTAAATGCTCGCACCTCCGTCAGGAGAGAGGCGGGCCAAATGAACCATAGGTGTGTTTCCGACCACCTGCATCGTGTCGGCGGCAGCAGGCCGGTAGAAGCCGGCGCGGAGGGGTGATGGGTTTGTGGTGGTCATGACGGATTCCATTAGCAGACCGTCAAGTTTAGCAGGCTCGCCCCTGCCTCGGCACTCGGTCCCCGGGTAATGACAACCACCGGAACTGAAGAATCGGCAGAAGACGCAGTGCGGCGCTCGAAGCCTCTGGCGGATCGCAAACAGGAAGGTGCCGCGATCATGAAAAGATTACGGGAGGAGTGCAGGAATTTTCATTATTCCAGCACGAGGGGGAGAAAAGCCTGACTGGCCGCAAATCCACTCAGGGTGCGCATTCCGCATTGACGCGGAAACTGCGGCCGAATGGAACCCGTCCGGCCTTACGGATTGCGAGCCAGCAAAACGCCTTCCTGTGCTTTTTGTGGGTTTGACGTCGAATCGTCCGAGGTGGAGTGGCCCGCGTCCGCTCCCGAGTTGGTGGATGGCTGCTGATATACCTCGGACCACCAGGCCAGAATCTCCGTCTGATTGACCTGCCCCACCATGTGGTCTTCGTCCCAGACAGTCGCCAGCACGGTGGCGTATGGGGAGACACTCGGGTCGAGATCCACAGGATAGTAACGAGTGCCAACGAACGAGACTTCTTTCAGCGTCTTCAACATGAACTTATACACACGGCGACTCATGCATAACTCCTTCGGGTGGCGAGCCAAACTAAGCTTACAAAACGGCTGCTGCAATCGAGCCGGTATTGGCTCTACAGCGAACCCCGTCCTGCAGGGCGACTGATTTACGTCGTGCCGAACCACGATGTACTCAACGATTGCAAGGTGGAGAGAGACGCAAGGGCGCAGACCGCCGAAGCGGTTAAAAGTTGCATTGAGTGCACATAAAGTGATGAATTCTGCCAAGAGCTTAGCAAACTTTTCGCGCTTGCAAACAAATTTATTTTTTTGATTTTTTTGTTTGCGTTCAGTCCGGCGGCTACAGGCCGGTGATCGAAGGACGCTCTCTGCACTGTGATAATTTTAAGGTTGGTGAGAGCGCGTAGCTCAGGTGGTAGAGCAACGCACTTTTAATGCGTGGGTCCTGGGTTCGAGTCCCAGCGCGCTCACCAAATAATCCTCTAAATTCAGAGCGTTGCCGGGTGGTAAGTACCTCTCGACCGAGTTGCTTTTTCGCTGAGCGGAACAATCGACGTCCTACGGGGCGGCCTACGGAGCGGCCCAAGGCTAATTGCTTGTTCCCTGT
>DAHVZT010000093.1 GCA_027323885.1 Acidobacteriaceae bacterium | reverse complement strand
TATGGAAATCGAAAAAACCGATTCCCACATTCCCTCCGCCTCGGCTACTGCTAAACTCATTCCAAATCAAAATACAAAAGGAGCCTTCCCCAGCACGATTACTCCCCACCCTTCAGGCTCATCCTTCGATTGGAAAAGACTCGGATTGCCCGCAGGGTAGCAGAAACTGCGGCCAATCCTTCCTTTTTCTCACGATTCGCGCTTGCTGAACAGTTCGCGCATGTCTTCGGCGAAGCTGATCGCAATCACGAAAGCAGATCCCACGCCGCCTATCAGGAACATGGATACCAGGACGCGATCGACAATTCTTAGCAGGAGATCCATACAGGCAGTGTACTGCGGTGCCATATCGGTTGCCTAGATTGGCCGGCCCGCAAGGTGAGAACGGCATGAAGGTGTTAGACTTCACCCGATGCGGGCAGGATCGAAGCTCAGTTGGTTGCTGGCGGTCGAAAGCGGCGTCATCCTCGTCCTGCCCTTTCCAGTTGCCGGCCCCCTGCCTCATTGGCGGGCGCAGTTGGCTTATCTGGCGCTGGTGCCGCTGTTCATCGCGCTGCTTGCCCGTCGGCCCTATTTTGGCTGGCCTCGCGTTGCATCGAACACTCTCGTGGCATACGTTTGCGGAATCGTGTGGTACGCCGGAACGTGCTACTGGATTCAGTCCACGATGCACTTGTATGGAAACTTGTCGCCGTTGGTTGCCAGCATCATGCTTTTTCTTTTTTGTCTTTTTCTCGCACTGTACTTCGCGCTGTTTGGATTTTTGCTGACCCTTGCTCAAAGGGCTACCGGAAGCATTGCGGGAGCGTTGTGCAGTGCGCCGTTTCTGTGGGTGACCATGGAACTGGCTTGTGCACGCGTCACCAGCTTTCCGTGGAACCAGTTGGGCTATTCGCAGATCGATAACCTTCTGCTGACCCGTCTGGCGCCCTTGACCGGGACCTATGGAATCGCCTTTTTGATTGTTGCTGCCAATAGCGCGATCGCCTCCTTTTTTTTGTTGAAAAACCATTTCGTCCGGTTGATCGCGCCTTCGATCGCATTCCTGGGCGTGCTTGCGCTGTACCTGGGCTTTTCTCGTGATATTCCCAGGCAGCCGGCTGCTGCGAAGGCAATTTTGCTGCAGCCCAATCTGGATGTCGGCGGGGAAAGCGGTTGGACGGGAAATGCTTTCGATCGGCAGATTCAAAATTTCGCCAGACTCAGTGAGAACCCCTGCAACAACTATTTTGCAGGGTTGCCAATTGCGCGTACTCCCATGGTTCGGCCCGAATGCTCGCCCGGAATGCCGGCCATTCAGTTGATTCTGTGGCCTGAATCTCCAGCCCCGCTCATTGATAACAATCCGCAGTTCCGCCATGCTTTGTCTGCCCTGGCGCAAGCAAGCCACGCTGCCATCATTGCCGGAGACATCGCCATCCAGCCACCTTCCGGCGAAAACAAGGGCGGTATCTACAATTCGGCGGCTTTTATAGCGCCGGATGGCGCCTTCGCAGGCCGCTATGACAAAATCCACCTGGTCCCATTCGGCGAGCACGTTCCGTTTCCCGAATTGCTATCTTTTGCCGGCTCACTTACTGCCGAAGTTGGCCAAATGACTCCTGGCACTCGACGCGTGGTCTTCGCCGCGGCTGGCCATCATTATGGACCCTTTATCTGTTATGAAGCGATTTTCGCGGATGAGGTCCGCCAGTTTACGAAGCTGGGCGCGGACGTGCTGGTGAATATCTCCGACGACGGATGGTATGGGGATACGAGCGCTCCCTGGCAGCACCTGAACATGGCGCGGATGCGAGCGATCGAAAACGATCGTTGGCTCTTACGGGACACCAACAATGGCATCACAGCGGTGATCGACCCCTACGGACGCGTGCTGCAAAGCTCTCCTCGTCACGTTCAAACGTCGCTGCTTGCCCATTTCGGTTATGTCACGCGGCAGACCTTTTACACGCGTCATGGTGACGTGTTTGCGTGGCTTTGTGCCATAATCACAGTAGTTCTTGCCTTCGATGGCGCGTTCCACAATCGCTATCGGGGCGCTTGAAAATTCCCTTCCAAAGACTGATCTGCCAATGCTCAACGACTTAGAATTCGCTTATTCCCCGATAGAGCAAAAAGTGCGCGATCTGCAGGAGTATCTTTGACGCGGAACGCATGCGCAAAGAACTTGCTTCCATTGAACAAAAAATAGGCGATCCCTCCATATGGGCGAATCCTGCCGCCTCTCAGCCGCTGATGCGGGAACGCAAACGCCTGGAGGCTTTGCTTGCCGACGATGCGGAACTGCGTCGCCGCAGAGATGACATCGCCGCCTATTTTGAATTGGCCCGTGAGGGCGAACAGGTCGAACCGGACCTGGTGCGCGAGATCGAAAACCTGCGCAATTTCTCGGAAACGCTCGAATCCCGCACGATGCTTTCGGAGCCTACCGATCCGCTGAACGCCATCGTGACGGTGCATCCTGGCGCAGGTGGCACCGAGTCCCAGGATTGGGCTGAGATGCTGATGCGAATGTATCTGCGATGGGCGGAGCAGCAGAAATTCAAGACAGAGATCAACGATTATCAGGCGGGCGAGGAAGCGGGAGCGAAGTCCGCGACGTTCACAATCACCGGCGATTTTGCGTATGGGCTGCTTTCCGGCGAAACTGGCGTGCACCGTCTGGTGCGGATTTCTCCTTTTGACTCCGCGAAGCGCCGCCACACCTCCTTTGCAAGCGTTTTTGTTTCCCCGGAAATCGACGACTCCATCGAGATTGACATCAAGCCGGAGGATATCCGCGTGGACACCTATCGTTCCGGAGGCAAGGGCGGCCAGCATGTGAATACCACCGACTCCGCTGTGCGGATGACTCACCTGGCGACCGGGATTGTCGTTTCCTGTCAGAACGAACGTTCCCAGCATAAGAATCGCGAGAAAGCGATGAAGATGCTTCGTTCGCGTCTGTATGAATACGAGTTGGAAAAGCAGCGCGCGGTCACGCGAAAAATCGAAGACGCCAAGTTGGAGATCAACTTCGGTTCCCAGATACGCTCCTATGTCATGCAGCCCTATCGCATGGTGAAAGATCTTCGCACACGCGTCGAAACGGGGGATGTGGACCGCGTTCTGAACGGGGACCTGGATATGTTCATCAAGGCCTTCTTGCGGATGCGCCGGGAAGGGAACTATCCGGCGACCGTGACCGAGGATCTGGAATAACCAAATGCTGCGTGTTGATTGGAAAATTCTGGACACGCATGCGTGCATTGATCTCCTGAATAGGGGCTGAAACAAACTGCAGACGAGGACAGGAAATCGTGAATGAATGAACCGGATCTGATCGACGAGATCTTAACAAAAACTAAAACGATCGCAGTGGTTGGGATTTCAGACAAATCCAATCGCGCCAGCTTTGGAGTGTCCGCGCAGATGCAGCGCCGGGGCTATCGGATCGTGCCGGTCAATCCCGCCCTCCAACAGGTCCTGGGCGAAACGTGCTATCCATCGCTTCGTGACATTCCATTCCTCGTCGATCTTGTGAATGTCTTCCGTGCGCCGGAGTTTGTTCCCGGAATAATCGAAGATGCGATCGCCATTAGAGCCAGATATATATGGTTGCAGGAGGGCGTCAACCATCCGGAAGCGGTCGCTCGCGCCGCCGCCGCGGGTCTGGGAGTCGTGGCGGACAAATGCCTCTACAAAGAGCATTTGCGCTGGCAGGCGGAACACAAAGGCGACTGAGGGTTGCTTAAAATCTCGCCAGAAAGCAGGTCGATCATGTGGCGCGATACCAAGCTCAAAACGGCGGCTGTATTGTTTCTCCTCACGGTATGCGCGTCGCTTCTCAACCGTGGCGCTTCCGCGCAACCGGTACGTGCGACGCATCTCACCGTGGAGCTTGTCTCCGAAACGAACGCGATTGCGCCGGGGCGTGACTTTCTTGCAGGGCTGCACTTTGTTCTGGATAAAGGCTGGCATATCTACTGGATCAATGCCGGCGACGCCGGAGAGCCGACGCGCGTCGATTGGCAACTTCCTGAAGGAATCACGGCGGGAAACCTGCAATTTCCTGCTCCGCAACGGCTACCCCTTGGCCCGTTGATGGACTTCGGATATGAGAACGAAGTTCTTCTTCCCGTTCCTATGCGCGCCGATTCCAGCGTGAAACCTGGCTCAACAGAAGAACTCAGCGGAGAGTTGCATTTTCTGGTTTGCAGCAACGTCTGCATTCCCGGAAAAGCCAGGGTTGCGCACAAAATCACAGTTGCAACCCACCCTGGGCCGCCTGATCCCTCGACCGCCGCTCTGTTCTTGAATGCGGAGCGTCATCTGCCGCGCTCGCTTCCTGCCGGAGCCTCGGTTACTGTGAGGCGGACGAAAGCTGCGTATGTGGTCACCCTTCGCACCGGGCAGCGAATCGCGTCCGCCGAGTTCTACCCGTTCGACCAGAATGTAATCGCCAATGCCGCTCCGCAAACAGACCAGCCGCTCCCCAACGGAATCCGCATCTCGGTCCCCAAAGCACAGGGATCGCAGCAGGTTCCCGCCGCGTTGCACGGACTCATCAAGCTCCCCGACGGCGCCGCGTTCCAGTTCACTTCACCCGTTAGCGCCGGGCCGGCAAAGGACCAGCGCACCGGCGAATCCCTGCTGCATGTGCTAGCTCTGGCATTTCTCGGTGGTGTGATTCTCAACCTGATGCCCTGTGTATTTCCCGTTCTGTTTATCAAAGGGTTGTCGCTGGTGCAATCCTCCGGTGAGGAGCGCAAGCGGCTCCGGGTGCACGGCATTGTGTATACGGGCGGCATCCTCGTCTCGTTCTGGGCTATCGTCGCCGTTCTGCTGCTTCTGCGTGCAGGCGGCACTCATCTTGGCTGGGGATTTCAATTCCAATCTCCCTATTTCGTCGCTTTCATGGCGTTGCTGTTGTTCTTTTTGGGCCTGAGCCTGGCCGGCCAGTTTGAAATCGGTCTGTCCGCCACCAGCCTCGGCGGGGAACTGGCGCAACGCGGCGGGTACAGCGGCAGCTTTTTTACCGGGGTGCTGGCAACTGTCGTCGCAACGCCCTGTACGGCGCCATTTATGGGGGCGGCAATCGGATTTGCGCTCTCGCAGAGTGCGTACGTCAGCTTCGCGGTGTTCACCGCCCTCGCGCTCGGTCTGGCCGCACCCTATGTTTTGTTGACACTCCAACCTGCGTGGACCCGTATTCTGCCGCGACCGGGCGCATGGATGGAGTACCTCAAGCAGGCGGTCTCGATTCCTGTTTTCGCCACAGTCATCTGGATGGTGTGGGTCTTCGCGCAGACGGTGGGCTCCAGTGGGGTTGCCGCATTGCTTGCCGGCCTTCTTGTGACGGCGATTGCCGGCTGGGTTTTGGGGCATTGGCCCGCCAAGTGGGGTGCAGCCATCGCGTCGATCCTTCTGCTGGTGGCTGCGATTGCGCTGCCCAGCGTGGCGGCGGAAAAGCTGGCTCCGTCAGCTGGCCCGCGAGGCAGGGCTTCGACCGGCAGCGACGTTTGGCAGCCTTTCAGCCCTCAACAGATCGCCTCCTATCGTGCCAAGGGCAAGCCGGTGTTTGTCGATTTTTCCGCGGCGTGGTGCCTGAGCTGTCAGGTGAACGAGCGAGTTGTTCTGGATGCTGCGGCTGTGCAACAAGCATTTCGGAAGAGGGGAGTGGTCACCATGCGCGCCGACTGGACCGACCACAACGACACCATTACGGCAGCGCTGGCACAGTTGGGGCGCAGCGGGGTGCCCACCTATGTGCTCTACTACGGCGGACCCGAGACCCAGCCCACCGTGCTGCCTGAAGTGCTGACCCAGCGCATCGTGCTCAACGCGCTAAAGCAACTCCCTGGTCCCGCACCACGGCCATAGGCGCAAGCGCCCCGGAAAGCTGCGTGCGATTTCTGCCCTGCACCTTGGCCAGGTAGAGCGCTGCGTCGGCGCCTTCCACCAGCTTGTTCGCAGTTTGATCAAACGAGGATTGCTTCGAGCAGACGCCGATACTGAGGGTGGCGTACGGGCCAGCCGAAGAGTCCTGATTGGGAATCTTCAGGTTGAGCACAGCCGTGCGCATGGTTTCCGCGATGCGATAGGCGCCTTCGGCGGAAGCGCCCGGTAAAACCACCGCGAACTCTTCCCCTCCAATGCGAGCCACAAAATCGCCCGGCCGGCGAACATTCTCTTTTAATACACCGGCGACTTTGTGCAGGCACTCGTCGCCTGGGATTTGCCCATACCTGTCATTGAGTTTTTTGAAGCAATCGACGTCCAGCAGCAGCAGCGCGATGCTTTGATTTTCACGGGCGGCCCGCTTCCACTCAATGCCTAACGCCTCATCGAAGTAGCGGCGATTGAACAGTCCTGTCAGATCGTCCTGCATCGTTTGCTTCCGCAGGCGCTCCATGGTGTCCTGGAACTGTTCCTCTCTTCTTTTTCTTCGCAGATCTGCGGCCCAAAACCCAAACGAAATAAGTCCGCCGCTTGAAAAAACGATGGAAATGCCTAACAACCAATGCAGCCAGAGGACCGGAAAAGTATTCATGTGTGCATACTCCCCCCAAGGTCGAAGGGACCCTCGCTGGGTGATCGTTTCAATTGGGTTGATTTGTCTATGGACTGTTATATCGGGAAATTTTACTTTTGTGTGAAAAATTTACATACTTTGGTCGGTCCCGAGGGTAAAACTTTCCCAAAATGGGAATTTGGGCGCGATCACGATCAGGTGGAAGCCCCGGAGGCCACGGTCCAACTGGGACGGTTCACCTGAAGCTAGGATGGAAGCCGTTGCGAATGTTCTTCGTGGCTGGTATTTGTAATCTGCTGACGGAGACAAGGCCAGTTCCGGCGTAGGGATAACGGGTTTCATCACGTGCGTTTACGGCTCCGAAGCCTCGCCAGTTCGTCCATCCGCTGCTTCAACTGTTTTTCCCGGCCCCGATCCGTTGGGTGGTAATAGGTAGTGTTGAGCAAGCCTGGCGGAAGGCATTCCATGTCGGAGACGGCGCCTTCCTCGTCATGGGCATAGCGATAGCCCTTGCCGTAGTCGAGCGATTCCATCAGCTTGGTGGGCGCGTTCCGCAGGTGAAGCGGGACAGGCTCGGCCCTGGTCTTTTCCACGTCTTGGACAACGGCGCTCAGGGCTGTGTAAAGCGAGTTGGACTTTGGCGCAAGCGCCAGGTACACGGTCGCCTGCGCCAAGGCCAGATCTCCTTCCGGCGATCCAAGAAAATCCATTGCGTCCCGCGCGGAAAGCGCGAGGTTCAGCGCTTCGGGTGCGGCAAGACCGATGTCTTCGGAGGCCATACGTACCAGCCTGCGAGCCAGATACATGGGGTCCTCTCCGGAGCGTAACATGCGCGCCAGCCAATAAAGCGCGGCATCGGGATCGCTGTTTCGTACCGATTTGTGAAGCGCGGAGATCAGGTTGTAATGTTCTTCGCCGCTTTTGTCGTAGAGCAGGGTTTTCTGCTGCAGGGCATCCATGGCCAACGTGCCATTCAGCTGTGGCTGCTGTCTGCTGACAGCCAGCCGGGTGGCTGCTTCCAGCGCATTGTAGGCGCGCCGCACGTCTCCGTTGGCATAGCTGGCGATCAGACCGAGCACCTCCTTGTCCGCCGTAATCCCGGATTCGCCGAGCCCGCGTTCCCTATCACTCAATGCTTTTTGAAGAAGGCGAAGCACCTGTTCGTCCGCTAGCGGCGCCAACACGTAAACGCGGCAGCGGGAGAGCAGCGCGGCATTCAGCTCGAAAGAGGGATTTTCGGTCGTCGCGCCAATCAGTCGTATGGCTCCCCGTTCGACGTAGGGCAGAAAGGCGTCCTGCTGGCTGCGATTGAACCGGTGAATTTCGTCGACAAACAGGATCGTTCGCACTCCGGCGGAAGCTGCGCTGTCGGCTTCAGCCATCACCTGCTTGATTTCTTTGATTCCGCTCACGACGGCAGAAAACTCGATGAAGGTGGACTGCGTGGTCTGAGCGATGATCTTGGCCAGCGTTGTCTTGCCTACACCCGGCGGCCCCCACAGGATCATCGAGGTCGCGTCGTCGTTCTCCAGTTGCATGCGCAGGGATTTGCCCGGACCTACAAGGTGCTCCTGTCCAGCAAATTCCTCCAGGTTGCGCGGGCGCATGCGCTCCGCCAAGGGTCTCTGACGCAAATCTGCGGAGTTTTCCGCTCGGCCGTACTTTAGATCGCCCGGGATTCCTTCAAACAGGCTCATGGAGCAGACCCGCCTTTCGCAAGTTTCCGTTCCCGCTGCTGCGACGCCTCATACAGAAGGATGGATGCTGCCACAGCGGCATTCAGAGATTCCACCGGGCCTGGGCACCGGATATGAATGGTTCCGGAACACCAGGGGAGCACGTCATCGGGAATCCCTGCGCCTTCATTCCCGATGACCAGGGCCGCGCTCCGCCTGAAATCCACATCCTCCGCCGTACATCCATCTTGTGCCGCACAAGCATAAAGCGGAATCTTTTTTTTTCGTAACGATTCCAGCATGTCCGTCTTTTCCATCTGCACCACAGGTACGCGAAAGCTGGATCCCGCGGAAGCACGCAGAACTTTCTGGTTCCACGGATGTACGGTTCCCGGCGTGAGCAAAATTCCCGTGGCCCCAAATGCCTCTGCCGTCCTGATGACGGTCCCGGTGTTTCCCGGGTCCTGCAATCCGGCCAGGATGAGCAGCAATGGGCGGTCTGCCTGCAGCAATTCTTCGAGCGACCACTGGGGCCGTTCCAGCAAGGCGGCGATTCCCTGGGGGCTGGAAGTTGCGCATACATGGTCAAAGGCGTCCCGCGCAACCAGGAACCGGAGCGGAGCGGGGTACGGCGAATCTTCATAGAGGTCTGCCCCAAGCTGCTTCAAGCTGGGGACCTCGGTTCCTTCGCGAACAAAAATGCTGTGCATCCGGAGCCCGCTTCGCGCCGCTTCCTGCACCAGTTTCATGCCCTCAACCGCGATCAGACGGTCCTCCGCCCCGCCCGTCTTCAAAAATCGATTGCGGAGATCTTTCAGCCTGGGGTTTTGGCGGCTCTGGATGGGCTCGTAACGCCCGTGGGTCAGCGAATGCGACATACACTCGCGATTCTACGCTGGGCTTGTCCTCGCGCACGGTCATCGTGGCGTGCGCGTTTCCGTTAAAGTCTCAGTGACCGGGTATCATGGTGCAAGCCGGATATCCAAGGCAATTGCAGGACCGGCATCTGGGCCAAAACCCTGCCGGTGGAGAGATCTGTTTGACAGCGGAATTGTTGCGCGTAAATCCGGACGAACCGGAGACGGAAAAGATCGAATATATTGTTCGCTGTTTGCGATCGGGCGGCGTGGTTGGCCTCCCAACAGACACGTTCTACGGCTTGGCGGTCGATCCTGTAAATCTTCATGCGGTCGAGCAGATCTACGAGATCAAGATGCGTATGCGCCATAAGCCGCTTTCGCTGCTGCTTGGGAGCGTACCTCAGGCCTACGAACTGGCGCGCAATCTGGACGGATCCTTTGACCGGCTTGCAGAGCGGTTCTGGCCCGGGCCGCTTACCGTGATCGTTCGCGCGGGAACAAGGCTGCCGCTGCGGGTGACGGCCAACACTGGCAACGTGGCGCTCAGGGTGCCGGATGCGGCCATTCCGCGCGCGGTCGTGCGATGCCTGGGCCTGCCGGTCACCGCGACCTCCGCCAACGTGTTGGGAGCACCCGAATGCACGCACGCGCTGGGTGTGAGAGATCAACTCGGCGATCGCATTCAGATGATTGTTGATGGCGGCCCCACGGCAAGAACACTCCCCACCACCATCGTGGATCTATCCGCCGGACCCGGTATGTGGCAGGTTTTGCGCGAGGGTGCC
The DNA here is from genome assembly GCA_027323885.1 of Acidobacteriaceae bacterium. Taxonomy (GTDB): domain Bacteria; phylum Acidobacteriota; class Terriglobia; order Terriglobales; family Acidobacteriaceae; genus JAKAAZ01. Next base: position 6,176 of record DAHVZT010000093.1, on the reverse strand, counting down.
ATCCCGACTCATGAGATCGCCCTCGCGCTGCAATAATATTGCAACGCGGGCACCCGCCGTGTTCAGCATGTGTACCCGGACCAGAGATGTCCTACCCAGAGCTGGAACGATCAGACCGTCTGGAAAACAGCCGCAGCGTCCAATTGTGGATGCTGCGCGTCGCGGTCCTGCTGCTGTGCTTTTCGGCTGCCGTCTGGTTCTGGTGGCTGTTCGAGCAAATCGAACGTACTGCGTTGGTCGACCAGGCTGCTCCCGCGGACGCGATCGCGGTTTTTGGCGCGGCGGAATACAACGGCCGCCCCTCGCCTGTGCTCCAGGCGCGTTTGCAGCATGCCCTCGATCTCTACCGCCGTGGCTTGGCGCCCCTGATCATAACTCTGGGCGGCGGCAGCGACCCGCAATACAGCGAAGGAGACGTGGGCAGAGACTTCATGCTGAACCACGGCGTACCGGACAGCCGCATCATCGCGGAGACAAACAGCAGCGACACGGAACAATCGGTGATGCGCCTGGCCGCCATCGCTCGCGAAAACCATCTGAACACGATTCTGATCGTCAGCGATGGAACTCATCTTTTTCGCATTCGTGCCTTGTGCGCCGCGCAAGGCCTACATGTCCTGCTGTCTCCACGAGAAGCCGGCAGATCGGTTTCCGGCCTGAAAATCATGGAACGCGTCGCGCACGAGATGGTGAGCTATACGCTTTGGCGCATGCACCTCCATTGAGAGCGTGATGATCGACGGGACGACGTGATAGGTTGATCGGCCCACGCTTTTTATTTAGTACCGGGTTTTCCTAAGAAATTTTTGAAATTCCATTGCGGCAGCCGATGGAACCCTGCATAATCGTGGCGAGAGACGGTACCTGCGAGCACTCCTTGTGACCCGATATAACCGTCAAGACGTTCTGCGGATTCTGCAAGTGTCGCCCCGTCAGCTACAAGGCTGGGAGAGGGCCGGACTCATCGACGTCCTGGAAAGTTACACCTTTCAGCAACTCTCTCAGCTTCGCAAGCTTCGGCTACTTTCGTCCAAGCGGATCCGGACTTCGCGCATCTGCGCGTCTGTGGCGGCGATGCAGCGCGTCTCGGGTATGGCCAATCCTCTGATCGAGGCAGGGATGGTTTCCGCCGGTTCGCGGGTGGTGTTCCGGCATCAGGGCGCGATCTACGAACCCCTGACGCGGCAGCTTGCCTTCGATTTCGAAGCACAGCCGGAACTCCGCCCCTGCGCGATCATTGGAGCCGCAGCCGCCCAGCGATTCCGAGATTCGCAGGCGGCCGAATTGTTCTACCAGGCCGTTCGTCTGGAAGACGATCCGGGCGCGCAGCATCAGGTCATCGATCTGTACAATCGTGTGCTTCTGCTGAACCCGCAGCACGCGGCTGCTCTCATCAATCTGGGAACCATTTACTACAACCAGCGGCAATACATGCAGGCGGAGGAAGTCTATCGGCGCGCTACGACGGCCGACCCCAATTATGCGCTGGCTTTTTTCGATCTGGGAAATGCGCTTGACGAGTTGCACCGCCTGATGGAAGCCATTGAAGCGTACCGCACCGCGATTCGCCTGGTTCCCAAGTATGCCGATGCGCATTACAACCTGGCTCTGGCCTACGAGCGCATCGGAGAACACCGCCGCGCGTTACCCCACTGGATGACCTACACCAGACTGGATCCCATCGGACCCTGGTCGAACCACGCGCGCGGTCAGGCGCGCCGGCTGGTGGAGGCCGAACATCTGCAGATCGTCGCGAGGCGCTAAACGTCGCCGCGCCCGCCGTTTTGCGGAAGTTCCAAAGGGCTTCCAGTTCTAAGCCGCAGCGGCCGCTTGTTAAAATCGAAGCTGCCATGCCAGCCGCCTCGGAAATTTCACCCGACATTCTTGCCAAGTATGAGCCGGTCATCGGCTTGGAAGTCCACGTACAACTGCTGACGGCGACCAAAGCGTTCTGCGGCTGCTCCACGCGCTTCGGCTCTGCCCCGAACACACAAGTCTGTCCGGTTTGCCTGGGCTTGCCCGGTGCGCTGCCGGTACTTAACCGCCGGGCCGTGGAGTTCGCCACACTGGCTGCGATGGCCCTGCATTGTCAGGTGAACGAGACCTCAATCTTTTCCCGGAAGAACTATTTCTATCCCGACCTGCCCAAGGGCTATCAGATTTCGCAGTTCGACAAGCCACTCGCCGAGCATGGCTGGATCGAGGTGCCCACCCCGGCCGGAACCAAGCGCATTGGCGTGACCCGGTTGCACATGGAAGAGGACGCCGGAAAAAGTATGCATGAAGGGTTCGCGGATTCCCGCGAGCGCACGTATATCGACCTGAACCGCTGCGGTACACCTTTGATTGAAATCGTCAGCGAGCCCGACATTCGCTCCGCCGACGAGGCCTACGAGTACCTGACGCGCATCAAGGAGATTCTGCTCTACACCGCCGTGAGTGATTGCAACATGGAGGAAGGCTCGCTGCGCTGCGACGCCAACGTGAGCGTGCGGCTGCGCGGGGCTGCGAAGTTCGGCACCAAAGCGGAAGTCAAGAACGTGAACAGCTTTCGCTTTATCCGCGCAGCGCTCGAGCATGAGATTGAGCGGCAAATCGACATTGTGGAGTCCGGCGGACGCGTGGTGCAGGAGACGCGCCTCTACAACGCGCAGGAAGGCCGCACCTACTCCATGCGTTCCAAGGAGCAGGCCCATGATTACCGCTATTTTCCAGAACCGGATTTGCCCCCGCTCGTAATCTCCCAGGCGTGGCGCGACGAAATACGCGCGCAGATGCCGGAACTGCCTGAGGCCCGCCGCAAGCGCATGGTCGCCGAATATGAGATCACCGAACAGGACGCGCAGGTGCTCACCAGCACGCGCGCCTTCGCGGACCAGTTTGAGTCGGCGGCAAAGGCTGCGAAAAGCCCGAAGCGCGTTTCAAACCTGGTTCAGGGGGAACTGCTGGGCCGTCTGAAGGCTGCTGGTCTGGAACTTGAGCGGTCGCCCATTTCCATGCAGGGGATCGCCCAGGCTGCCGACCTGGCCGAGAGCGGCGAGCTATCGAGCAAGATGCTGAAGCAGCTTTTCGACCGATGCTTCGAGACAGGCGAGGATTTTGGCGCGGTCTATGAGCGAGAAAAACCCCAGCAGATCAGCGATTCGGGCGCAATTGAGAAAATGATTGACGAAGTGATCGCAGCCAATCCGAAGCAGGTCGAGCAATATCGTGGCGGCAAGAAAACCGTGTCCGCGTTCTTCGTCGGCCAGGTGATGAAGCTGTCAAAGGGCCAGGCCAATCCCGCGCTCTTGAACGAGCTGGTTGTAAAAAAGCTGGACGGCTAGAAGCTTCGCCAACAAGCCGCAGGGTCCCTGGCCTGGGTCGGAAACGCGATCAGATCGAATCTGCGGCCCGCACCCTCGGGAAATCAGATTGCCATCTTTTTACTTCATCGCCTCCGAAAAGAGAAAATCCTTCGGCCAATCAGTTTTGAAACCCGCCTCGCGGAGCAGTGTGGTCAATTGCGCCCAGTGGCGCATGGAATGCAGCAGGATGTGAACGAACAGCTTGCGACGTGAGGCGTGCAGCGTCCCCGCCGAGACAGTCTGCAGGGTGATGATTTCGTGCAGCGTCGCGTCATTCGCTTCCGACAAAAACTTCCTCAGGTTGCGCATAGCCTGTGCGTGGACGGCAGACAGATCGTCGAGCGACCCGACCGGGATCGCCTCATAAGCGACCACGTCCAGCCCGAGGAGCCGCTGCGAGTGTCGTAATTCCACGGCAAAGATATGCTTCAGAAGTCCGCGCACTGTGCCGCTGTTGTAGATATCGCAGGGTACGTCCAGCGCGGCAGGGCTGGATGCGAACCATGTCATCCATTTCCGCGTTGCAACCTCATGATCGGTGAGCAACTCTTCCAACGTGATGCCTCTATTCATCATGAATTCTCCTTTGCAGCCTTCAGCGCTCGCTGGGCTATGTCCCGGCGGTAGTGCATTCCATCAAACCGTAGTTTTCCCAGCGCCGCATAGGCGCGATCGCAGGCTTGCTGGAGCGTTTCGGCCATGCCGGTCACGGCCAGAACGCGACCTCCGGCGGTCACCAGGTTCCCGTCTCTCAAGGCAGTCCCGGAATGGAAGATGGTTACTCCCGGTTCTTTGGCCGCCTCATCCAATCCTGTGATCGCGTGGCCGGTACTCACGCTCGCCGGATAACCCTCGGAGGCAGCGATTACCGTGACCGCAACAGCTTTCTTCCACTTGAGTTCAACCTGGTCCACGCGTCCGTCCACAGCGGCGTTCAGGGCGGTGAGCAACTCACCTGGCTCCAGGCGGGGCAGAATGGCCTCGGTTTCCGGGTCGCCGAACCGCGCATTGAATTCAAGGACCACCGGCCCACGCGCAGTCATCATCAGCCCGCAGTACAAGACGCCCGTGAACGGAGTCTCCTCAGCGGCCATCCCATCGATCACCGGCTGCGCAATGTGTGCAACCAGCCAGTCGCGCATCGCGGGCTCCAGCAACTGGTCCGTGGAATACGCTCCCATCCCGCCTGTGTTCGGTCCCGTATCGCCTTCGCCGACGCGCTTATAGTCCTGGGCCGCGGCCAGCGGCAGCAGGTGTTTGCCATCTGTCATGACAAGCCACGATATTTCTTCACCTTCCAGGAACTCTTCAAGTATTACTTGCGACTCTGAGCGGCCAAAGGACGCTCCGCTGAACATCCTGCCGGCAGCTTCGTCCGCCTCTTCTTTAGAGGCACAAATGACAACGCCCTTTCCCGCAGCCAGGCCGTCCGCCTTTACCACAATGGGCGGGTGGAAGTACTCCAAGGCATCCTGCACCTCCTGGTGGGAGCGGCACACGGCGTAGTGGGCCGTGGGAATCTGATGGCGCTGCATGAACTCCTTAGCGAATACTTTGCTGCTCTCCAGCTTGGCCGCGTCCCTGGCCGGACCGAAGACACGCATGCCATGCGCGCGCAGTTCGTCCACGAGCCCGAGACTCAAAGGAACTTCAGGACCAATGACAGTCAGGTCCGGCTGTTCCGCGAGGGCGACGCGTGTCATATCGCCAAGTTCGTTCTGCCGCACCGGGACGCAGCGGGCCAGGGCGGCGATGCCACCATTGCCAGGAGCACAGACGACCTCCTGAACTTGCGGAGACTGCCGGAGTGCCCAGACTAGCGCGTGTTCACGGCCGCCGCCGCCGATAACAAGAATTTTCATGCGTGGAATTGCTCCTTCTTCGTGCTAAAAAAGGGTAACAGCCAACGAGTGCGCGGAAACCATACCTGGATGCGCTGACGGTTACGGTACACTCAGCACGCAATCCCAAGTAGCCTCAGATTCAAGGTAAATCATGGCCGACCCGTACAATTTGCAGCGTTTTGTGGATGCTCAGGAAAGGATCCATGAGCAGGTATGCGCCGAGTTGCGGCGCGGCAGAAAAACCAGCCATTGGATCTGGTTCATCTTCCCGCAGATTCAGGGGCTCGGCTCCAGCGAACTGGCTCAACGATTTGCAATCTCTTCTCTGGCCGAAGCCAAGGCATATTTCGAGAATCCGATCCTGGGGCCCAGGCTGTTGGAATGCACGCGCCTGGTCAACCTGATCCAGGGGTGCATGATTGAGCAGATTTTCGGCTATCCGGACAATCTCAAGTTCCACTCGTGCATGACCCTGTTCGCCCACGCCACCCCAGACAATGTCATGTTTCTCTACGCACTGCGCAAATACTACGGCGGCGAGTTCGACGCGGCGACGCTCGCCAGAATCAATGTGCCTTGCCTTCGATAAAGATGATTACTCGGAGCGGACTTGGCCTGGCCTGCCTAGAGCCTGTTATGAACTTGGGTTGAGGAGCTTAAAAAGTTGAGTGAGCATGAGGCAGGCGAAGGCCATATAGTGAAAGCCAGCAAGGGTTGCCGACAGCCGTTCGTAATCTCGGGCCAGGCGCCGAAAGCGCGCTGCCCAGGCGAAACTTCTCTCGACGACCCATCGGCGGGGCAGCAGAACGAAGCCGCGCTTGGCCTCGGTATGCTTGACCACCTGCAACTGGATGCCATGCGCCGCCGCCGCATCCTGAGCGGCTTCTCCGGTGTATCCCTGATCGACATAGGCCAACTCCACATGGTCCCCGGTAATTTGCCGCACCTGCGCGGCCAACTGCTCCACTTGTGCACGGTCCTGTTC
>DAHVZT010000086.1 GCA_027323885.1 Acidobacteriaceae bacterium | reverse complement strand
CGAATCTCGATCTGCTCGGCCGTCAACTTCGAGCCGCGTCCGTTGGCCGTCAGCTTGCCAGACTTGTGCGCCTTGATCCAGTTCGACAACGTCTGCTCGACCACGTCCAGTGACCGCGCCGCCTCCGCAACCCTCTGGCCTGACTCCACCAGACGAACCGCCTCAAGCTTGAATTCGTACGTGTATACCTTCCTCGGTAAACGCTCCATCTGCGCTGCTCCTTCCATATCTTCTCAGAGCGCCATATGAGGTACGTTTTCCGCGGGCAAGGTCAAAGCGACCAGTCGCCAACCGTAAGGATTGGCGAAAAGGGCCACCATGGAAAGAAGCGACGCAATTACGAGCTTCTTCCGTTGTGCGATGTTCCACGCCTGGGCTTCAATCTGACCCCATTGGCCCTCTAGTAGCCCACAAAGCAGGAATGTTACGAGAAGAACTATGCCGATGAGCCATGAGCCATGTAGGTTCACCCACAGCATAAACAAAGGAGGGAGGAGCCACGTCGCATCCGTCTCATTCTGAAAGCGGGTCAGAATGATCATTTCCACGATCAGGCAAATCCATCCGAAAAGCAGCGTGCGCGGCCCAAAGGATACACTGGCCAGCAAGATCGCAGGCAAAGAGACCAGGAAAGCCGCTTTTGCATTCCTCGATTGTTGATAGGCGAGAACGAAGATACCCAGTAAGCTGGTTTCCACCAGAGTGAGCGCGACCAGCCAGATGCCGCGAGCTCCCGCTATCTTCCAGCCAGCGTAAAACGGCAATTCAGCCAGCCATTCGTGATCTATCCAGGGGTCGCCAGCGGTGGTGAACGAGAAGAGATCGCGGCGCACGAACTGATGGTGCTGGAGGAGATAGGCAGCATTTTTCATGTGCCATCCTAAATCAGGATCGGCAATGGTCCTGGGGAAGACGAGAAACACAAGATAGGCCAGCGTGCAGGCCAGCAACACGGGAAAGCGGCACAGACGCGACAGCAGCCTCCAGCGCGTGCGTGCAGCTACCTCGTATCCCTCCACGGCTGTTCCACAGGTAATCATTCGCGGCACATTCCCGTTTCTACCCCGTTGAATTTGCCAGGATGTAAACGAATTATCGGCTGCCCCCGTGTTCTCATTACCGCTTACGAAAGCTCAGGAAAGCATCAAGTCCCGGTAATTTGTGCCGATATGGATGCAATACGAGGACATCTTTCAGTGTGGCAACTGGCTAAAGCGAACGGAATTGCGCGAGACTCGGGACAAAGCCTGCTGGAAACTGCGCTCTTTCTGCCTCTTCTGCTTCTGATGATTGCCGCTTCTGTCGACTTTGGGTACTTCTTTTTGGTAGCGGCGAACCTGACTTCCTCTTCTCGCGGTGCGGCCGAATATTCGATCCAGGGCTTCCAATCTCCAGGACAGCAAACCATTCCTCCCGCCGGACCGCCGTCGAGCATCGCCTCCGTCGCCGCACTCGCTCTGGACGATCTTGCCGGTCTGGCTACCGCTACTACGACCACAACTGTGGAAGTCTGCTCCAAATCCGTAGGTGTCAGCAACAATACGACCCTATGCGGCAGCTATGGTCCGGCCGGTACGAACTACACACCGGCGACCGATCCGGAAGCGCCTATGTTCCTGCTGAATCGCGTCGATGTGACCTATACGGCGAGACCTCCGATCCCACTGAGCTTTTTCTCCTTCACGCTTCTGCCATCCCTGGTGTTTCATCGGCAGGTTTCTATGCGGGTGTTAGATTGATGCCGCCTTGGGTGGCGCGCCAAAGGCAACGCTTGCGCGCGAATCCTCGATGGAGGTGGCGCCAGTTGCGATCGCCATGCTACAGAGCTGTGCCCCAGCAGTGGAGGGGCGAGGATGGTTCCCTCGTCATCGAAACCGCATTGGCGCTCACTGTCGCTATCCCGATGGTTCTCTGGCTGTTTGAGTTGTGCATGCTCGTCTATACCTACAGCGTACTGGGAGACGCCGCGCGGCAGGGTGTTCGTTACGCAATCGTACATGGCAGCGACAGCGCAAATTGCAGCGGTCCCAGCAGCGGATGCACGGATCTCACGGGCGCCAACGTTAGCTCCGTGGTCAACCAGGCGGCGGCGTATTCCTTTCACAACCTCGCTAATATGAACGTACAGGTGATCTATCCGGATAGCAGTTCGGCGCCGCCTTCCCGCGTGGAAGTTGCAATCGTTTATAACTATGTTCCGTACATCGAGCTACCCGGCATTGCGACCAAGCTTCAGCTTCAGGCACAAGGCCGCATCGTTTATTGAAAACAACTCTCAGGGCCTGAGCACACAATGATGCATTGTTGTGGTACATCCCTCTCCCGTGCACGACTCGACCCTGTTAATAATCCGGAGAGCGGGCAGGTCATCGTGTCACTGCTGCTCATGCTGGCATTGTTCCTGATTGCAATGATGGGATTCGCCGTGGATTTGACGAATCTTTGGTTTCATAGGCAGGCTGCGCAGTCTGCCGCCGATGCGGCATGTCAGGCAGGCGCCATGGACATGTCCGCAATCGCCGCCGGTCTGGTTCCCACCAGCGCTGGGTTTACTCCCGGCATGAGTGGCGACTGCGCGGCAGATCCCGCGGCAAGCATCTGCTTTTATGCAAACGTAAATGGGTACAGCGGCGCAGGATTGAATCCAGGCGCGAGTTCCAACTCTGTTGCGTGGAATTTTCCGAGTGCGGTGCCGGGCACGACCGCTCCTCCTGCTTCTGTCAGTTCCTATCCTTTTCTAAACGTGCAAGTGACGGAAAATGTGAAGACGCACTTTCTTTTCAGTCTTCATGGAATGGGATATCAAAAAGTGGTCGCCTCCTGCACTTGCGGGCTGGTGCAGGAAAGGGCGGCCGCGCCCATGATCGTTCTCGCTCCCACTCAATCCGGATCCTTCACCTACACCGGAGGAGGGAATTTCAACATTGTCGGAGGTCCACAGCGGAGCCTGCAAGTGAACTCAAGCAGTTCCACAGCCGTGAATTGTGTCTCTGGCGTCATCAACACCAGCCAAGGTGGACCCCAGGGCACAGGGTCGGACGTGGCGGTGGTAGGGGGCCCTGTCCAGGCACCTTCCACCTGCTCCGGCGGCGGATTCAATGGCGGAACAACAGGCCAATGGGATAGCGGAGCATCGCCTATACCCGATCCTTATGCAGGCGTGGGCCCTCCCAGCTCCGTACAAGCTCTGGAGCCCATAGGTGGAACCGCCGGCACTTCGGTACTGAAGGCCTCAAGCATGTCATCCGCAGGACAGGATGGCTGCCCGGACATTACGAACAATTGCATAGAATTTGCGCCGGGATATTACCCGAACGGTATCAGCACCAGCGGTTCCCTGACCTACATCTTTCTGCCAGGCATTTACTACATGGGGGGCGCCTTGGATGGTGGCGGAAGCTCAACCCTGCGAATGGCCACTCCATGCAATCCAAGTTGTAGTCCCCTGTCCAGCAGGACGGGCCAGCAGACTGATGGATTGATGTTCTATTTCTATGCTGGAACTATCAAGATAAGTGGATCTTCAGGCACAAACACCGCGCTGATTCCGGTCCCGTCAACAGCATTGACCTGCGATGGGAGCACGCCTAATGCCGGCCTGAATATGCCGAGTACGCTCAACGGAAACGTTCTGTTCGCCCAATGCGCGACGAATGGAACCTACTGGGATGCTGGCGGCGACACCTCCGACTCTCGCGGAAATCCAGGCTCCCGCGGCATTTTGATCTATCAGGATCACGCGAATGCATCCAACCCTGTTTTTACCGGTTCCGGCGCATTGTCGTTTTCCGGCGCGCTTTACTTCCACTCCACGGATTATTCCGATTCTCTAACCATCAACGGCGGATCCAGCACCGGAACTTTCATTCTGGGCCAGATCATCGCCGATCAGGTAAGCCTCACAGGCAGCGGCGCCATCAATCTCGCGCTGAATCCCAAACCCTCCACATATTTGGTCAAAGTAGGAATGCTCCAGTAGTTTGACCGCTCTTCGGAGAGCTTGCACCTTCGCCTGCATTACCTTTGTACTCCCTCGCGATCGGTATTTGCCTTTCAATGGACGTGCGTATGAGTAGGATGAGTCATCCACCATTCGCTCACGCGGCAAGTTTCCACGCAGAAGATTTTCCCTAATGGGAGCTGCGCAGCATGACGATCTATCTATTACAAGGAGAACTACTATGAACAACTTTGGAAAGATTTTTATTCGCCTGGTTAAGGAAGACTCCGGTCAGGATCTGATCGAGTACGCACTTGTCGCAGCTCTGATTGCACTGGGTGCGGTCGCAGCTATGGGAAAGCTTGGCGGGATCATCAGCACAGCTTTCGGCACGGTCGGAAGCCAATTAACCAGCGCGACCGCTTAAACAGAAGTACTCCGATCAACGAATCCCAATCGCTCGATCGTCCAAAGGGGTGGAGATCGTTGGCCCACGCCAGCTTTCTCCGCCCGCACTCCAAAGCAGCCCGCACATTCCTGCTGTGGGCGCAGGTTTCACACGCGGCCATCTACGCGTCCGTTGTTAGCAACGCATCCTGTGGTCCCTGAGTGAATTGTCATGAAAGTTCTTACTGCGGATTCTATGTATTTGCTATGCGCGTGTGTCTGTGCCTCCATCGGCGCTGTGTCGGATTGGAGAACCCGTCGCATGCCCAATCTTCTAACCGGCTCTTCCATGCTCGCAGGCCTGCTGCTGCATCTTGCATTGGGCGGCTGGCGCGCCGCCGGGCTGGCAGCGGGAGCGGGGCTTCTTTGCGGGATGGGCTTCTTCATTTTCTTTCTTGTGGGAGGAATGGGAGCTGGAGACGTCAAAATGATGGCGGCTGTGGGATGTATTGCCGGCTTCGGCCGTCTTTCCGAGCTCTTCCTCGCGACGGTTCTTATAGGCGGAGTCTTCGCACTTGCGCTGGCGGTCCTGCGCGGACAACTGAAGCGGACGATCTGCAATGTCGGCGCTCTGATTTTCCACCATGGGCAATTTGGATTCGTTCCACACCCGGACCTGAATCTGCTCAATTCGGAAACGCTGCGCCTGCCCTACGGCATCGCCATCGCGGCGGGATGCTGGCTTACCCTGGCCGGTCAGGGTCTTCTGAGGTAGGACGATGAAAGGCAGACTTAGTTTCGCTTTTCTCCTTGCTCTGGTGGTGTCTGGCGGTTGTACCTTTCTGCTCAGTAGAAAGATGCGCCAGCAAGGCCCCGCGCCTAGCCCCAGGCTAAGCTATGTAGCCGCCGCCGCCGACCTGCAGGGTGGACAGGTTTTGAAGGCGGAGAACCTGAAGATGGTGGCCTGGCCGGCAGCCTTTCCTGTGGCAGGCGGCTTTCAGAAACCTCAGGAGTTGATCGGGCGCTCGGTGTTGTATCCGCTCGCCGCTGGGGAACCTGTTCTGGCCCGCGATCTCGCCATACCGGGCAGCGGATTAACTGTGAAAATTCCGGATGGTATGAGGGCCGTTGCGCTCCGCTCCGATGAAGTGGTTGGTGTCGCGGGATTTCTCTTTCCCGGCTCGCATGTAGACGTGCTCGTGACTTATCACACGGAGAAATCTCCTGAGCCTTCGACGGCAACCGTTCTGCAGAACGCACAGGTCTTGGCCGTCGGTCATGAAGTGCAGCCAACGCCGGACGGCAAACCGACCACGGTCGATGTCGTAACGCTGCTCATGAATCCTGCCGATGCAGAAAGGGTGGTGCTTGCGAGCACTCAAGGCAGCATTCACTTTGTGTTACGGAACGGCGCCGACCAGACGCAGGTTGAGGATACGCCAGTCGGGTTATCGCAAATGATTCCGCAGAGCGCAACCGGGCGGGCGACCGCCGCCACTGTTCCTGTAAAGCGGCACAAGCCGTACGTGGTGGAGACTCTGCTGGGCGATAAGCAGACTGCGGTCAGCTTTAACTGAGACGAATCGTGCGAAACTCTTCTTCCAATCCGCTGCGGATCTGCATGGCCGTGGTTCTGCTTGGCTTCGCCTCCGCGCAGGGCCTGCCGCAGGTGGGCGCGACTGCACCCCCGGCCACGATTATGCCCGGCTTGCGGTCCAGCTCCACCACTATGACCGCTCCGCAATTCAGCGATCGCAATATCCAAACGGGGCAATCACCCTCCACCGTGCATCTGGTGGTCGGACACTCTCTTTTCCTGAAAACAACGGAACGCCTGCGTCGCATCTACGTCAGCGATCCGGCGGTGCTGCGTTCCTTCACCTCCAGCCCCAGAGAAGTAGTGATTACGGCCAAGGCTCCGGGAGTCAGCACCCTGGCGTTGTGGGACAGCCGCGGGAACTCTCTTGTCTATACCGTTTCCGCCGACATCGACGTGAGCCCGCTACGCCGGTCCATGCAAGAGGCATTGCCAGGCGAGGACGTTCGCATCGAGGCGCGGCAGGATCGCGTTTACCTTTCCGGCGCAGTCCTTGGAGACGCCGCCTACCAGCAAGCGGCCAAGTTGGCCTCCTTCTACGCCAAAGATGTCGTGAATGCCATCTCCGTCACCCAGCTTCACTCCCGGCAGGTGCAGTTAAAGGTCAGGATAGTGGAAGTGGACCGGACGAGACTCGATCAATTCGGAATCAATCTCTTCAGCAACGGAAGAAATGCGGGAAGCGTCTCGACTCAGCAATTCAACAGCATCGGCTCGCAACAGGGCTCGAATCCGGGCCAGACCATCTTGTCCGTGAGCAATCCGCTCAACTTCTTTCTCTACAACTCGAAGCTCAACCTTGGTCTCACCCTCGCCGATCTGGAAGCAAAAAACATTCTGCAGATCCTGGCCGAGCCGACACTGACCGCGATGAGTGGACATGAAGCGAATTTTCTTTCGGGCGGTGAGTTTCCCTACCCGGTCATTCAAGGCGGAGCGGGTAACTTCGCGTCTGTCACGATCATGTTTCAGCCCTATGGCGTCAAGGTGAAATTCAAACCGGTAGTCAACCCGGACGGAAGCATCGACCTGAAGGTCAGCCCCGAGGTGAGCGCGCTGGACTACACCAACTCCGTGACGATTTCCGGCTACACCGTGCCCGCCATCTCCACCCGCCGCGCGGAAACGGAAGTGGAACTGAAGAGCGGACAGAGCTTCAGCATTTCCGGCCTGCTGGACCACCGCACCACCGTGCTGCTCAGCAAAGTTCCCGGCATCGGGAACGTGCCCGTGCTGGGAGAACTGTTCAAGTCGAAGAACAATTCTCACTCGGTTGTAGAGCTCGTCGTCATCGTGACCGCAACCGTTGTCGACCCGCTCGGCCATCATGGTCCGCTGGCCCCGCCGGCAGAGCCAAAGATGGCCCTGCCCAACATGAGCGCAACCCATTTCGATAGCACCTTGAAGCCAGCGGAAAAGAACGCCGCCAGACCGTAGTTGCAGGCAGGAGATTGAACGACGTGACGTCAAAGCCAAATTCCTCATCCGCCCGGTACACCGTTTTCAGCGTGTGCGCCGACCAGCAGACCGTCGCACGGCTGATGGAGGGATGTACCGATGCGGTGGAGACGGAATTCGCGGGAGAGTTCCACGAATACATCGCACGCAATCGACGCCCCCGGTTTTCGCCACGCGTCAGGAATTCGGCCGCATGCATTGCCGTTGTGAATTTTGATCGCAATGCGGAGCAGGCGGCGGCGACCGTCCTGATATTGCAGCAGATTTTTTCAGGGAAGATCGCCACCGTCGCGGTTTCGGCGCGCAAGGATCCAGAGCTGCTGCTGTACGCCATGCGTGCGGGATGCACGGAGTTTCTGACGCTTCCCGTCACCCAGGAAAGCTTTAGCGAGGTGCTCCTACGGCTGCAGAACCGGTTCGCAATGCTCTCCTCCGATGAGGCGAAAAGTACCGGCAGTGTGATTTGTCTTTTCGGAGTGAAGGGCGGTGTGGGGACGACGACTCTCGCCGTGCACCTCTCCACATTTCTGGTGCGGCAGCACGCCAAAAAAGTGCTGCTGATCGACCACCATCACCAGCTCGGCCATGCTTCTCTCTATCTCGGCGTCAAGGTCAATCCGTACCACTTTGACGAATTGATACGCAATGTAGACCGGCTCGATGAAGAACTGCTGGCGGGATTTCTCACGCACCATCCCAGCGGACTTCATTTGCTTCCGTCGCCGGATGTCTGCGCGGTGCGCCATGGCAGCACCCCGGAGGAAATGCAGCAGGTCCTTGAATTCCTCCGGCCTCAATACGATTTCATCATTCTCGATTCTTCCCTGGCGTATCAGGATGTTCACTCCTCGACGATGGAATGCTCGGATGAGGTTTATCTGATCACGACGCCCGATGTAGCGGCCCTGCGCGACCTGTCGCGGCACGTTGAAAATTTAGCCCTCAATGAGGCGGCAGCAAGCAAGCTGCGGATCGTGCTGAACCGTTCCTCGTCGAACGACGCGGTAAGCGTTGAGCAGGTGGAAAGCGCGGTGCGCTTTCCAGTTTCCGTGTCCATCGCAAACAATTACGCGGAATTGATGCGGGCCATCAACGCAGGAGAACCCATTTCGCCCCAACGCCGCTCGGACTTCACTGCCCAGATCGGCAAATGGGCCAACAAGCTGGTGCATGCGCCATCTGGCATGGAAACTCACGCACCGAAGCGCAAACCGTTTTCGCTTTGGAAGTAAAACTGAGCCGCACGTTTTTGATCTAAGGAGATTCTCATGGCTGACGCAGTGCTTTCAATGATTCCTCCGGAACGCAGTCCCCTGCCCCCATCTCCGGCTCGAAGCATCTCCGTGAAGACGCAGCAGGAACTCAAGTCTGCTGTCCATCACGAACTCATCAAGCGAATGGACCTGGATAAGCTTGCCTTCATTCAGGAGAGCCCGGCTGCGCGCCAGCAGCTCCTGGGCATGATCCAGCAGTTGCTCGGTGAGCAGGGAGTGCCGCTCAGCGCGGCCGAGCGCGACCGTCTGGCCAAGGAAGTGATGGATGAGGTCTTTGGCCTTGGGCCGCTGGAGCCGCTGCTGCAGGACCCCACCGTAAGCGATATTCTCGTGAACACCTGCAACACGATCTACGTGGAACGGCGCGGCCTGCTGGAAAAAACCAACATAGTTTTCAAAGACCCCACGCACCTGATGCATATCATTGACAAGATTGTCTCCGCGGTCGGAAGACGGATCGATGAGTCCTCGCCCATGGTGGACGCTCGCCTGAAAGACGGCTCGCGGGTCAACATCGTGATTCCGCCGCTCGCCGTCGACGGTCCTATCATGTCGATCCGCCGCTTCGGCAGCACACCCCTGAACGCCGACGATTTACTGCGCAATCGCGCCATGACCCCGCAAATGATGGACACACTGAAAGGCGCGGTACGCGCCCGTATGAACATTGTGGTCTCCGGGGGAACGGGCTCGGGAAAGACGACCTTACTCAATGTGCTTTCCAGTTTCATCTCAGAACGAGAGCGCATCGTCACGGTGGAAGACTCCGCCGAGCTGAAGCTCAACCAGGAGCACGTCGCCCGGCTGGAATGCAGACCCCCCAATGTGGAAGGCAAGGGCGCGGTGCGGCAGCGAGAACTGGTGATCAATGCATTGCGAATGCGGCCCGATCGCATCGTGCTGGGCGAGGTGCGAGGCGAAGAAGCACTCGACATGCTGCAGGCCATGAACACCGGTCACGATGGCTCGCTCACCACCATTCACGCCAACAATCCGCGCGAGGCCATCTCCCGCATTGAAACCATGGCGATGATGGGAAACATCGCACTGCCGGAAAAAGCCATCCGCCAGCAGATCGCCGCGGCCGTTCACCTGATCGTGCAGGTCTCCCGTATGAGCGATGGAACCCGCCGGATCACGCACATCAGTGAAATTACCGGGACCAGCGGAGAGATCATCAGCATGCAGGACATTTTTCTGTTTGAAAAACTGGGCCTCGGACAGAACGGCAAAGTGCGCGGCAGGTTCTATTCGACCGGCATTGTCCCAAAGTTTACCGACAAGCTCAAGGCCTGCGGCATTCCCCTGCCTGCCAACCTGCTGGATCACGTGATGGAGGTCTGATCCATGCTGCTGAGTGCGATCTTTATCACGGTTCTCCTCGTCAGTTTTGGCATCGTCGCGCTTTTCACTCGCCCGACGCCCACAGAGCGGTCCGTACGCCTCCGGCTGGATGAAATTCAATCGACCCGGCTGGCGGACAACACTCGCCAGCAAGAAGTGTCCAGAATCCTGAAGGAGGAAGTTCCCAGTCTGTTTACCGGGGTAGATCGGGCGCTTGGCCGCTTCGCCTTTTCTGCAAGCTACAGCAAGCTGGCCACGCAGGCGGCCAGCTCCTGGACGCTCACCTCGTTCCTTCTCTACAGCCTGCTCGCCGGCGGAGCATGTTCCATTCCTGCCTATTTCCTCAGTCCGATGCCCATCCTGGACGGAATCCTCGGCTGCGCCGGGGCCTATGCGCCCTACCTCTATCTCAAATTTCGGCGTTCGCGGCGGCTGCAAAGTTTCAATTCCGCCCTTCCCGACGCCATCGACCTTATGTCGCGGGCTCTGCGCGCTGGACACTCTCTCAATTCCGCCATCGAAGTGGTCTCCGATCAGGCAGGAGAAGCTGTTGCAGCCGAATTCAATGCGGTGGCCCGTCAACAGAACTTCGGACTGCCGCTCCGCGACGCGCTTTTGCAAATGGCCGATCGTGTCCCCTCCAAGGACCTTCGGTTTGTGGTCACCGCCATGCTGGTGCAAAAGGAGACTGGCGGCAACCTGACGGAGATTCTCGACCGCACCACCTTTGTCATTCGCGAGCGCCTGCGCATTGAAGGCGAAGTGAGAGTGCGCACCGCACAAGGCCGGCTCACCGGGTGGATTCTCAGTCTGCTACCGGTGCTGATGCTGTTCCTGCTGAACATGATCGATCCCGATTATTCGCGCATGCTTCTCCATGACCCCACGGGGCAGAAGCTGCTCTATCTCGGAGTGGCGTTGATTGCCATCGGAAGCTTCTTTATCAACAAAATTGTGAACATACAGGTGTAGAACACGTGAACTCCGTTCTCTATTTCGCAATTGGAAGCACGCTCTTCTGTGGAACGCTGTTCCTTCTGTCGCTCGGAATCGAGCAGCGGTCCCGCTCGTCCGCCAGGCGTGTGCGAGAAGTCACGGCGCGCAGCCTCCCGCCCGAGCGCCGCCAGGCTGCCAGGAATACCTGGACGGTGATCGCGCAGCGCCTCATCCGGACTTTACGAACGCGCCTGGGATTGACGGAAAACGAGCTTGTGAGGCAACGCCTGTTCAGTGCTGGCATGCGTGGTCCCGGCGCCCAGGAAATGTACTATGCGGCGCGGATGCTTGGTCCGATCGCCGCTGTTCTGGCGGGAAGCTTTATTCCATCCAATACCTTGTTCTGGATAGGCCTGCTCGCGGGTCTGACGTATCTGGCGCCGGATTTCTGGCTTGGGCGCGCAATCAAGCAGCGGCGGGAGCGCATCCGGCGCAGCGTTCCGGATGCAGTGGACCTTCTGGTCATCTGTGTGGACGCAGGACTCGGTCTGGATCAGGCCATGCTCCGGGTCGGCGTGGAACTCCAGATCAGTCATCCCGAAATCAATGAAGAATTTCTCCAGATCAACCGCGAGCAGCGCGCCGGCAAGCCGCGGATGGAGGCATGGCAAGCCATGGCGGACCGGACGAAACTGCCGGACGTGGCATCCTTTACCAGCATGCTGATGCAGACAGAAAAATTCGGCACGCCCATCGCACGGGCGTTGAGCACGTTCGCCGACGGAATGCGTCAGAAGCGCCGCCAACGGGCGGAGGAAATGGCGGCGAAGACCACCGTCAAAATGATCTTCCCTCTGGTGCTTTTTATCTTCCCCAGCATGTTCATCGTCCTGCTTGCTCCTGCGGTGCTAAGCATCGGGCGAGGCCTGCTCGGCCTGACCCACTGATGGGAAAACCTGCGCCAACTGCTAATGGTTCCGCAGACAAAGCCGATCTTTCCAGCAGAGGAGGACACAATGGATACGAGCATCATCGTTCGCGTGATTTCTGGAGCACTCTTTTTGATTGTTTTCAGCGTGCTGATCGTGCGCCGGAACAAAAAGTCAGTCTGATGGGTCTCTTTCTGGGGCCGCATGCCTGTCCGAGTGGTCCATGCGGCTCCAGAACTGCATTCCTCCGGCGATCCTGGTCCATCCGCGCCCGCAGCCTTTCATCGCGGCTATCCGGACCGGAACGGCCCTGATCGAGCCGGCGGTCCCGGGTCAGGTAACCACCTCAGTTACCAATGGGTAAACCATAAAGATGGCGACAGTTCTCAGGGTTTCAGGTATAAATCGAAATGATTTCTTACTTTGAAACATTGCATTTTCTGCAATGAGGATGCCCATGCCACAGAGCGCCATTGAGCCTTCCGCAGTTGAACTGATCCTTGAAATCGCTCGCGCCCTGGTGGACAGGCCAGAGGAAGTAGAGGTGGCTTCGGCTGACCACGACGCCGGAACCGTGCTTCGACTTCGCGTCGATCCCACAGACGTGGGCAAAATTATCGGGAAACAGGGTCGTACGGCCAGGTCCCTCCGGACGATTCTTGGCGCCGTCAGCGTCAAACTCCATCATCGCTACACGTTGGAAATTATTGAAGAAGCGAGAAATGGCGCCGCCGGCAATTCCGAAGCCCACTAACTCCACGCGCGGTCATGCAACAATAGCGCTGTGACCGATACTTCCTCCTGGGTCAGCGTGGCGCGCGTCCTGCGTCCTCAGGGACGCCACGGCGAAGTTCTGGCGGAGATCCTGACCGATTTTCCCGAACGGTTCGCCATTCTCAGCGAAGTCTTCCTCCAACGCAATCCATCTTCCCTGCCCAGTCCCATCACTCTGGAGAAAAGCTGGCTCCATAAAGGCCGCGTGGTGCTCAAGTTCGCCAACGTCGACTCCATATCGGACGCGGAATCGCTGCGTGGCGCGGAGGTTGTTCTTCCCCTGGCTGCGCGAGTGGCGCTGGAACCGGACGCTGCGTACATTGGCGATCTGATCGGCTGCACCGTCGTTGATCTCCATAGCCCGGACCCAGCCACAGTCGGGACAATTCGCGACGTGATTCAACAGGCACATACAACGGATCTGCTGGTGGTTGTGGATGCCAAAGGCGTGGAGCAATGGATTCCTTTCGCCCGGGCCTACGTCGTACGGATGAACCTCGAAAACCGGAGGATCGAGATGGACCTCCCAGCGGGTTTGCTGGACATCAACGCACCTTTAACCGAGGAGGAACGGAAGTTGCAAGAGGATGCCGAGAGCCGCGACACAGGGATTCCGGACACGCATGCACTTTGACATTGTCACCATTTTTCCGCAATTCTTCGATGGCCCCTTCCGTTTCGGCGTGCTTGGCCGCGCTCTGGAATCGGGGCGAGTGCAACTGGGCATTCACTCTCTGCGCGAATTCACCGATGATCGCCACAAAACGGTGGATGACCGGCCGTTTGGCGGAGGCGAGGGAATGGTCCTGAAGCCGGAACCATTGTTTCGCGCTGTGGAATCGCTCGGGATTCCGGAGAAAACGGTGCGAGACACCGCTCGTGAGCGAGTCGTGCTGCTCTCCGCTCAAGGCATCCGGTTCAATCAGAAGCTGGCCCGGGAAATGGCCGGCCTGGAGCGTGTGGTTTTTCTGTGCGGACGCTACGAGGGCGTGGACGAAAGGGTCAGTGATTTCCTGGCAGACATGGAGATTTCAATCGGGGACTATGTCCTGTCTGGCGGCGAACTCGCTGCGGCTGTCGTCATCGACGCCATTGCACGCCTGTTGCCGGGCGTTTTAGGAAACAAACAGTCCGCGCGCAATGAAAGCTTTGGCAGCGACGAAGCTCTAAGCCCTGCTACAGTCCAGGGGGATCCGCCGCTCTCTACCTGTGACTCTCTCGGGCTGCTGGATTATCCGCACTACACCCGGCCGCCGCAGTTTCGAGGTTACAGCGTTCCCGCCGTGCTGAGCTGTGGGAATCACGAAGAGATCCGCCGCTGGCGGCGTGAACGCGCGCTGGCAAAGACTTTGCGGAACCGCCCAGAACTCCTCGCCGAAGGCGATCTGTCCGACGAGGACCGGCGCGTCCTGAAGCGATTGCAAGACGAACAGTAGGGAGACTGGGCCCTGCAGCCTGGCGCGTACCGGGCAAAACCACGGACGAGGAGCTGTTTCGAACTCCCGCGGTGCATATTTATATCTCTTTGGGAAGAAACGAAACTTTCCGGTACAATCTGTCCACCGTGATCACGTAGAAATCGTGATAGGGGTTCCTGGAATGGCCAGCGGAACGCCAAGCAGCGTCGAAGAGGACATCTTTGCCGGAGGCGGCGAGATGGGAGCGCGCATGCGTGCGCTCGACTGGTCGCAAACAGCGTTGGGCCCGATTGAAAGCTGGCCGCAGGCCCTGAAAATTGCGCTCGGCATATGTCTGAATTCCCGCTTCGCCATTGCGCTCTGGTGGGGCCCAGATCACGTCTATTTCTATAACGACGCCTTTATTCCCCTGATTGGAGGCAAACATCCCTCAGCCCTGGGACGGCCTGCCAGCGAAGTTTTGCCGGAAGTCTGGGACTCGTTGAGCCCCATGCTGGAACAGGTAATCCAGCACGGTGTGGCAAGCTGGACCGAGGACCTGCGGCTCCTTCTGGAGCGCGACGGATTTGCCGAGGAGTGCTACTTCACTTTTTCTTTCAGTCCCATCCGAGATGAAACGGGCAAAATCGACGGGGTCTTCATCCCTGTGCTGGAAACGACCGGGAAGATAAGCGCGGATCGCCGCCTGCGCACCTTAACTGAACTCGCGGCGCTCAGCGCGAAACGGCCCGAAAGTACACAGGCGGCATGTTCCGCCGTGCTGGAAGTGCTCTCCGCCAACCCCGATGACATTCCGTTTGCAGCCATTTATTTGATTGAGAATTCCGTCACGGGAAACGAACCGGTCGCCAGACTCGCCGGAACGACCTCCTCTGCCGGGCCCCTCGATTTGCCCGCAACGTTGGACAGTTCGCAAGAGAGCTGGATTCCGTTCTCATCTCCAGTGAACGGCCAGGCCTGCGTGATTGACCTTACTTCCAGGAATCCGGCCGCAGCGGAAGTTCACCTTCCGGCAACGGCTTGGGGAGCCCCCGTACGCGCAGCGGTCGTGGAGCCGATCTGGGAGTCAGGGGGAGCCCGCCCGGCCGGCTTTTTGCTTGCCTGCGCCAGCTTCGGCAAACGTGGGAATGAGAGCCATCGGGTTTTCATTGAACAGGTGGCCGCTGAAATTTCCGGCAAGATTCGCGACGCGGAGAACATGGCTCGGGAACGCAGCCTGCGGGCGGAAGCCGAGGCTGAGCGCGTCCAGATTCGAGAATTGTTTATGAATTCTCCAGCCGCAATTCTGGTAACGACCGGGCCGGAGCACCGCATCGTTCTTACAAACCAGCGGTATGTAGAGGCGATTGGACGCTCCAGCGCAGAGGAGTTGCTGGGCAAAACCGTTCGTGAAATTCTCCCGGAAGTGGAAGAGCAGGGATTTATCGAACTGCTCGATCGCGTCTACCGGACTGGAATTCCTTTCATCGGGCATGAGGTGAAGGCACTTTTGCGGCGTGGCCAGTACGGAGAGACGGAAGAGGCTTATTTCGATTTCGTATACCAGCCCCACCACAACGCGGAAGGGCAGGTGAGTGGGATTCTGATCCACACGTCGGAGGTCACGGAAAAAGTTCAGGCGCGGCGGGCGGTGGAGGAACGTGAGGAGCAGTTCCGTGTACTTGCCGACTCCATCCCGCAGTTGGCGTGGATGGCGTATCCCGATGGTTCCATCGAATGGTACAACCAGCGCTGGTATGACTACACCGGAACCACCTTTGAAGAGATGCGGGGCTGGGGCTGGCAATCCGTACATCACCCGGAGAAACTGCCCCAGGTGATTGCCCGCTACAAGCACTCGATGGAGACCGGAGAACCGTTTGAGATGGAGTTTCCTTTGCGGGGTGCGGACGGAGTTTACCGGCCCTTCCTCGCTCTCGCGCTTCCCGTTCGCGACTCGGACGGTAATATCCTGCGATGGTTTGGCACCAACACCAATATGGAAGCGCAGCAGCGCGCGGAAGCAGCGCTGCGCCAATCCGAAAAGCTGGCTGCGGTGGGGCGGCTTGCCTCATCCATCGCACACGAAATCAATAACCCGCTGGAGGGTGTAACGAACCTGATTTACCTGGCGCGCGGCTCTGCTGTCAGCGCGGAGACCCGTACCTACCTGCAGATCGCCGAGGACGAGCTGAAGAGGGTCTCTCAAATCACCAACCAGACGCTCCGTTTTCACAAACAGCAGTCTGCGGCGACCCCAACCGACTGCCGCGAACTCCTCGATTCGGTTCTGACTCTCTATCGTGGCAAACTGTCGCGCGAAGGAATTCGCCTTCAGATCGATGCGCGCGACTGCCCACCCATGGTTTGCTATGCAGGGGAAATTCGGCAGGTGCTGGCCAACCTTATCGGCAATGCGCTCGACGCCATGCCCGGAGGCGGTATTCTACGAGTCCGGCTCCGCCCCGCAACAAACTGGCGCAAAGGTGACCGGGGCATTCGCTTCACCATCTGTGACTCAGGCCACGGCATCCCCCCACAGATAATCAAACGCATTTACGAACCGTTCTTTACGACCAGGGGCGAGACCGGAACAGGACTGGGGCTGTGGGTCTCGGCCGGGATCGTCGATAACCACGGCGGCAGCATCCACGTTCGCAGCAGTACCCGGCCTCCAAAAAACGGGACGGCATTTACAATTATCTTTCCGGGCAGTGTTCCTGGCGGACGCGTCAAGCCGCAATAATCGGGCGGCTCCGAGTCTTTTCCAATCGAAGGATGAGCCTGAAGGGTGGGGAGTAATCGTGCTGGGGAAGGCTCCTTTTGTATTTTGATTTGGAATGAGTTTAGCAGTAGCCGAGGCGGAGGGAATGTGGGAATCGGT
>DAHVZT010000030.1 GCA_027323885.1 Acidobacteriaceae bacterium | reverse complement strand
GCCGCGCACCTTGCGGCTTTCCATCGTTTTTGCGGAGAGTTCGTCCGTATCCACGCCGCCAGCGGTCACTTCGGCTTTTTCGTAGCCTTCCGTGCCTGCGGGGAGGAATCGCCACGCATGCAGTTCAGCTTCCAACTGCGCGAGGGACCGGTTGGTCCAGTCCGGCGGAGCATGAAGGCTAAGCCAGCGGTCGGCCAGTCGATGAGGAAGCACGCGGCGCAATTCGCCTTTTGTAGTGGATAAGTTGCGTGGAGTCCGGGCATCCTGCAAGGGGGCGGTCCATTTCCGCTCCGGCGCGAGGTCTATGCGTAGCATTTGCCCGGCTTTCCAGTAGGAAGAAATTTGAAGAATTGCGGGGCCGCTCAGTCCTCGGTGAGTGATCAGCATCTTCTCCCGGAACTGTCCGGTGCCGCAAGCCGCGACGATCTCTGTCGAAAGTCCCGCCAAATCTCCATACTGATCCAGTTCCCGAGGGGCAAATAGTAGCGGCACGAGTGCTGGGCGGCATTCCCGCACGGCGATGCCAAACTGCCGGGCCAGATCGTAGCCCAGGGAAGTCGCGCCCATCTTAGGGATCGAAAGCCCTCCTGTAGCGACGACCAGGGCCGGGGCAGAGAAGTTCGCGTGCGATGTCAGAATTTGGAATTCTGTGCTGTGGACAACCGCTTCGATTGGAGTGTTCAGAAAAATCCGGACCCCTGCCTGCCGGCATTCCCGCTCCAGCATGTCGACAATGTCGCGCGCGGAGCGGTCGCAGAAGATCTGCCCCAGTGTTTTCTCGTGAAAGGGAATGTTGTGCCTGGAGACCATGGCCACAAAATCCTGCGGAGTGTATCGGGCCAGCGCCGATTTACAGAAATGAGGGTTGCTGGAAAGAAAGTGCTCTGGGCTGCAGTGCAGATTGGTGAAGTTGCAGCGGCCTCCTCCCGAGATCAGGATCTTTTTCCCGATACGGTCCGCATGGTCGAGCAACGCCACTCGGCGTCCCTGCCTTGCGGCTTCCATGGCGCACATCAGACCGGCCGCTCCGGCGCCAAGTATGACAACATCGAAGGTATGACTCAAAGATTGTCCCGGAACAACATCGGAAAGCCTGCGTTGGGCTTCTGCATAAGCTGCATAAAACTTAGAATACCCATAGGGAACAATGAGCTGCCAATCGATTGGGCGAGAGAATGAATCCAGCGAAGCGTGATGCCGCCGAGGATCTCTATTACAGAGGCGTGGACGCCATGGCGGATGCCGATCTGAGCACAGCAGCGGATTTGTTTCGCGCCGCGCTTGCGGAAGATGAATCCTTTGAGGACGCCTGGCACGGGCTGATCCGAATCCTCCAGGATTGTGGCCAGCTCGAGGAAGCTTTGCAGATGGCCCTGCGCCTGGCGGACCTGCAGCCGGACGATGTGCTCGTGCATACGCGCCTTTCCATCCTGTACCAGATGCAGGGAAAAATTGCCGAAGCGGAGGCGGAGTCCGCCAAGGCACGCGTGCTTGGCTGGAAGCTGGAACTTCAATCCAAGTCGAAGCCGGTTGCGGAAGGCTTACTCTGAGGGGCACTGGCGATGTCGCGGATGAGAGGCTGACTGGATTGACGGACTGTAAAAGCTCATCCTGCTCGACTGTCCGGCTCAGAGAGCCTCACCAGGTGCTGCGTGACATTTACGGCACGCTGCTGGAGACTTACGGTCAGCGAAACTGGTGGCCTGCGGAGACTCCTTTTGAAGTGGTTCTCGGGGCCATTCTGACCCAGGGTACGGCCTGGCGCAGCGTCGAGCGGTCCATTGCAAATCTGCAGGGTGCGGGACTGCTGACTGTGGAGGGAATCCGTTCAGTTCCCGAAGAACACCTGCGGGAATTGATTCGACCTTCCGGCTTCATCGTACGGAAAGCGGGCTGCATTCGTGCCTTTGTTCATCTTCTGGATGAACACCATGGGGGCTCGCTGCAACAGGTGGCGCGCCAGCCCACAGACGTTTTGCGGCGTCAGCTGCTCGCGCTTTCCGGGGTTGGGCCAGAAACGGCCGATGCCATTCTTCTGTACGCCTTGGGCCATCCGGTTTTTGTGGTGGATGAATACTTTCGGCGCGTTGCTACACGCCATGAATTGGTGGACTCGAATGCCCGCTACGCCGAGATGCAGAGGCTCGGCGATCTTGCCATTGCCAGCGAGACGGCGGAGGAAACCGCGCAGCATGCCAATGAACTGCACGCCCTGATCGTGGAGGTCGGGAAGCACCATTGCGGGCCTGCGCCGAGATGCGAAGGATGTCCGCTGCAGCCGTATTTGCCTGCCCGATAAGGCGAACGGCTATACTGCATGGGCGCGCTGAATGCGCAATCTGAGTGGGAAAGGTGAGAGACATGAAAACTTTGAATGTGGTCCGGACGATGGCCGTCGGTGCGCTGCTGGCGGGAGGCGCTGTCATTGCTCAAAGCAGCACCAAGCTGACGGGGGTGGTCAGCGACCAAATGTGCGGCGCAAAACACATGATGGATGGCGGCGCGGCCAAGTGTACGCGGGCGTGCGTCAAGCAGGGTTCTCCCTACGCGCTGGTCGTAGGCAGCAAAGTTTATACGCTCAAGGGCCATTCGGCGGAACTGGACAAGCTTGCCGGGAAGAGCGCTACCGTCCAAGGTAAGCTCTCCGGAAACACGCTGGACGTCTCCTCCGTCACAGCAGGGAAGTAACCTTGCCGGTCCTTCGGTTTTCTGAGCAGCAGGGGGCCTTCTCCTCTGCTGCTTTGTGCTGAAGCGAATGCGCCTCACGCTTTACGTAGCAACGAGTAATCCGGGGAAGCTGCGCGACTTCGCGGCCATGGCGGAGGCGTGGAGACGCGCGGTAGACTTCCTTCCGTTGCCGGGTTTGGAGCGAATCCCGCCCCCACCGGAAGATGCTTTGACGTTCGCGGAGAATGCTCGCAACAAGGCAATCGTCTATAGTGGCTACGCCCCGAGCCAGATCGTGCTGGCCGACGATTCCGGTTTGGAAGTGGACGCACTTAAAGGCGAGCCAGGCGTGCGCTCGGCCCGCTATGCGGAGGACGCTGGATTTGCGGCAGCACAGTCTTTGAGTTCCGATGCACGGAACAACCTGCTTCTGATGGAAAGGCTGCGTGGTTTTTCAGCGGTCGATCGCACTGCTCGATACCGCTGTTCCCTTGCCGCTGCGCGGGATGGAGTATGCATTGCCATTGCGGAGGGAACGGTGGAGGGAGTCATTCTGGACACTCCACGCGGCCAAGGCGGGTTCGGCTACGACCCGCTGTTCTATTTGCCGGAATTTGGCCGGACCATGGCGGAAATCGACCTGGTCGAGAAATCTCGAATCAGCCACCGCGGCAATGCACTGCGAGCCTTGCTGGAAATACTGTCGGCCAGCGAAGCAGGAAAGCTGTCCTAATCGCGTGAAGTCGGATCGGACTGGAGTTTGGATCCGGTGCTCCACTCCGTAAAGGGCAGAATTGTTTCACTCTGGTCTTCGCGCCTCGTCCAGCTTGCGCGCAGATAATCCCGGTTCATGGTGGCGATCACTTCCAGCGGAATTTCCTTCGGGCAGACTCCCGTACACTCGCCGATGCTGGTGCAGTTGCCGAATTCTTCAGCATTCATCTGCGCGACCATGGCAAGCGCGCGCCGGTCGCGTTCCGGCTTTCCTTGTGGAAGGACGCTCAGGTGGGCGATCTTGGCCCCGGTGAACAGGGCTGCCGACGCATTGGGACACGCCGCCACGCAGGCCCCGCACCCAATGCAGGCAGCGGCGTCCATCGCCTGGTCGGCGATGTCTTTGCCCACCAAAATGGCGTTTCCGTCGGGCGCCTGGCCGGTGGAAACCGAGATGTAGCCGCCCGCCTCAATGATGTGGTCGAAGGCGCGCCGGTCCACAATCAAGTCCTTGATAGGGAAAAACGCCCGGGCCCGCCACGGTTCGATGACGAGTTCCTGACCATCCTTGAAGTGCCGCATCGTAAGCTGGCAGACCGTGGTTGCGCGCTCCGGGCCATGGGCCACGCCGTTGATCATAAAGCCGCAGGAGCCGCAGATTCCTTCCCGGCAGTCATGCTCAAAGGCCACTGGCTCTTCTCCACGCTCGATCAACGTTTCATTCAAAACGTCCAGACACTCCAGCATGGACATCTCGGGATCGACATCGTTCACCGTGTAGCTGACGAATGCGCCCTTGTCTGTGCTCGTTCTCTGCCGCCAGATTTTCAGTTGTAGTTTCATTACTTATAGCTCCTCTGGCTGGGATGAACGTAGTGGAATTCCAGCGGCTCCTTCGTCAGTTGAGGGGGGCTATCCGGTCCGGTGTAGCCCCAGGCGGCAACATAGGAATAATTGTCGTCGTCGCGCTGCGCTTCGCCGTCCGGCGTCTGATATTCCTCGCGGAAGTGGCCGCCGCAGGACTCATTCCGGTCGCGAGCGTCGATGCACATCAACTCGGCGAGTTCGAAGAAGTCTGCCACGCGGCCGGCTTTTTCCAGGCTCTGATTCAGGTCATCGCCGCTGCCGGGAACCGTCACGTTCTGCCAGAACTCTTCGCGCAGCGCGCGGATTTTACCGATCGCGAACTCCAGACCTTCGGCCGTGCGCGCCATTCCGCAATAGTCCCATACAAGCTTGCCAAGTTCGCGGTGGAAAGAGTCAACAGTGCGCTTGCCTTTAATCGAGAGAAGCTTATTGGTTTTTTGCCTCACCTCGGAGACTGCGCTTTGAACTTCGGCATGAGACTCGTCCACTTTAGGGAATTTGTTTGTCGCAAGGTAATTTCCGATGGTGTAGGGAATAATGAAATATCCGTCGGAAAGTCCCTGCATCAAAGCGCTTGCACCCAAACGGTTCGCTCCATGGTCGGAGAAATTGGCTTCTCCCAGAACGAACAAGCCAGGGATCGTGCTCTGCAACTGATAATCCACCCACAGGCCGCCCATGGTGTAATGAATGGCCGGATAGATCCGCATCGGGACTTTGTAAGGATTTTCATCCGTAATGCGCTGGTACATGTCGAACAAATTGCCGTAGCGCTCGCGGATCGTTTTCTCGCCCAGACGACTGATGGCGTCGGAAAAGTCCAGATACACGCCCAGTCCGGTTTTCCCCACGCCGCGTCCTTCATCGCATACCGCTTTGGCATTGCGGGAGGCGACGTCGCGCGGCACAAGATTTCCGAAGCTCGGATAGCGGCGTTCCAGATAGTAGTCGCGTTCGCTCTCCGGAATTTCATTGGGCGGCCGCTGGTCGCCTTTCTTCAGCGGCACCCAGATGCGTCCGTCGTTGCGCAACGACTCGCTCATCAGAGTGAG
Organism: Acidobacteriaceae bacterium; assembly: GCA_027323885.1. GTDB lineage: Bacteria > Acidobacteriota > Terriglobia > Terriglobales > Acidobacteriaceae > JAKAAZ01. The sequence goes on along the minus strand of DAHVZT010000030.1, from coordinate 6,123 downwards.
CTTGGATTGATAGTCGCCGGAGACGGGAATGCATGTCGGATGGATCTGCGTGAAGCACGGGTTGGCGAAGAGCGCCCCGCGTTTGTAGGCCCGCCAGGTCGCGGTGACGTTCGATCCTTTTGCGTTGGTGGACAGGTAATAGACGTTTCCATAGCCGCCGCTGGCCAGAATTACCGCGTCCGCTATGTGGACTGCCAGTGCGCCGGTTACCAGATTTCGGGTGACGATGCCGCGGGCCTTTCCATCGATCACGATCAGGTCCAGCATTTCGGTGCGCGGAATCATCGTCACGGAACCGGCGTGGACCTGCCGTTCGAGCGCCTGATACGCTCCCAGCAGAAGCTGCTGGCCAGTCTGACCGCGCGCGTAAAACGTCCGGGAGACCTGGGCCCCGCCGAAGGAACGATTGGTCAGAGAACCACCATATTCCCGGGCGAATGGAACTCCCTGCGCTACGCACTGGTCGATGATGTCCACGCTGATCTGCGCCAGCCGGTAGATGTTTCCTTCCCGCGCGCGGAAATCGCCGCCCTTGACTGTATCGTAAAAAAGGCGATAGATGCTCTCGCCGTCGTTCGGATAATTCTTGGCCGCATTGATGCCGCCCTGCGCTGCGATGGAGTGGGCGCGGCGCGGCGAATCCTGGAAGCAGAAGCACTTGACACGGTAACCCAGCTCGCCGAGCGAAGCAGCCGCCGCCGCACCGGCAAGACCCGAGCCTACAACGATCAGGGAATGCTTGCGCTTGTTGGCCGGGTTCACCAGCTTCATGTCGAAGCGAGCCTTGTCCCAAGCCTGCTCAATGGGGCCGGAAGGTATCTTTGCGTCGAGTTTCATATTATTTAACGATTCCCAGCAGAATGCTGATCGGGATGGAGATGTATCCCAGAACGATCGCTACAGCGATCAGAAGAGCGGCGCTTTTCAGCATCGGAGTGTGGCGCGTATGGGCGATTCCCACAGACTGGAACATGCTCCAGAGGCCATGCCGCAGATGAAATCCCAACAGAGTGATGGCGAAAATGTACCAGGCCGAAACCCACCATACCTGAAATCCCGAAACCAGGTTGTGGTAAACGTCGCCTTCAATAAACCGCGATTCCGGGTGGATGTAACCTGCGGTGAACTGCAGCAGGTGGAAGATAATAAAGGCCAATACGATCGGACCACTCCAGTACATGGTGCGCGAAGCGTAGGAGGAATTGATCGCTTCTTTGCGGGAATATCCGATTGGCCGCGCTCTCTTGTTGCGCAGCGCCAGTTGAACGGTAGCGGTGATATGCAGGATGATCGCGAGAATCAGCGCGAGGCGCACAATCCACAGCAGTTCCCCAATGCTGTGCAGAAAATGCGCGTACGCATTGATTTTCTCCGGACCCTCGAACACCTGCAGATTGCCCAGTAAATGGCCCACAACGAACAGGAACATCATGGCGCCCGTGATCGCCATTACCACTTTTTTGCCGTTCGTCGACTGCCAGAACGTTACAACCCGATTTCTATGCGGCCCTAACGCGGCAGCGCTCGCGGTTGTGCTCATCAATTTTCCAGCCTTCTCAAATCATCCTCGCCTGCTCTTGCTGCCGCAGGCGGTCTGGTGCGCAGGAATTCGTGGGTCAAATTTCAGGGAAGCGGCCGAACCAGGCCAATATAGCCGCAGAGCAGGCATCCTCCTAAAAATCAACGATATGACCTAGGTTAAAGCTATGGATGAATCCACACTCATTATTGGTTCGACAGGCGGCTGACGTCAAGGACGGCGCAGGCTCAGTCCTTCACGAAGCTCACAAGGCAAGCACGAGAGGGGAGACTCAACAAAAGCGAAAAGCCCCTTGCGGGGCCCTTTGCTTTCGCGCTGTCACTGCGGTTTCTTCCTATTTTGTCACTGCGGTTTCTTCCTATTTATTGATCACGTCGTTTCCGGCTTCATTTTTTTTCATGCGCTCGCCAGACTTTTTCGCAGCTTCCATCGCCTGGTTCTCCGCATGCCGATGCAATGCATCCGCATCCTGGTCGCGTCGTTCCGCCCCTGTCTGAGATGCCGGCACGTTCTTGTTCAAATCCAGAGTTTCCATAATTGACCCTCTCCTAAGACCAGATGGCGCTATTTTCAGTGGGGTTGTCCCCGGCAAGCGGAGATGCCTGTCGCGCGACGGGCAAAATTCGGTGCTATGCGGCTTCCAGAACGCTGCAAAGACCGTGATCTGCTACACTTCGTCAATCCTAACCATGAGCGTGGACCATGCAAGGAATGCTTGCTCTTTTCTGCGTCACCTATCTGGCCATGGGATCCCCGATGCGTGCTGACGCCCAAAACGCTGCAACTCACGGCAGTGCTTCTGGCGCTGCGTCCGCGCATGCGTCGGCTCTGGTAATCGACTCCCATGCGGACACTCCACAGCGCATGCTGGATGAGGGATACGACCTGGACTCGCCTCTCGGCACCGGCCAGTGGAGTCTGCCGGCAGCACGTGAAGGTGGCCTCGGAGCGGAGTTCTTTTCTATCTGGGTGGATCCCGATCAATATCGCGGCCACTATGTCGAGCGCTCTCTTGAATTGATCGACGCGGTGTATCAGCAGGCCGCCAAACATCCGGAACAGATGGGCATGGCGTTTTCCGTGGCGGACATCGAACGGCTGCATCGAGAACACAAGGTTGCCGCCTTACTCGGCGTGGAGGGCGGCCACGCGATCGAACACAGCTTGCCGGTCCTGCGTGACTACTACCGGCTAGGCGTGCGGTACATGACCCTGACCTGGGCCAATTCCAATGGCTGGGCAGATTCCTCCGGCGACGCCGATAACACGGCCGTTCCGCACACAGCAACCGGGCTGAGCGAGTTCGGCAAAGACGTGGTCTATCAGATGAACCGGATGGGGATGATGGTGGACGTCTCCCACGTGTCCGACAAAACTTTCTATCGCGCCTTGATCCTGACGCGCGCTCCCGTGATCGCGTCGCACTCCGGCGCCCGGGCGCTGTGTGACAGCCCGCGCAACATGACGGACGATATGCTGCGCGCAATTTCGCGCAATGACGGTGTAGTGCAAGTGAACTTCTATTCCGCATTTGTGAGCGAAGAGTACCGGAAAGCCTGGAACGCGCAAGCCGCCGCTCGCAAGCAGGCGAAGGACGCGGCGTTAGCGCGCGCCAAAGATGCGGGGCAACCCGTTCCCTATGCGGAGTACGACAGGATCGACAGGGAATTCGCCGCACGGATTCCCCGGCCGCCGCTCTCTGAATTGATTGATCAGATAGACCACGTGGCGAAGATCGCCGGTATCGATCATGTCGGACTTGGCTCTGATTTCGACGGCGTCTCTTCTCTGCCGCAGGGAATCGACTCTCCAGCCGATTTGCCGAAGATTACCGCAGCGTTGCTGGCCCGTGGATATACGGCCGCGGACATGCGAAAGATCCTCGGCGGCAATCTGCTGCGCGTCTTCCGTCAGGTGGAGCAAACTGCGCAGCAGATGCAGGCGAACTCCCCGGCGGAGCGGCCGCGGATTTTGCAGCAGCAGCCCTGACCGGCGTTCCGCTCGCGCTACTCAGGTCGTTAGTGAAGTGGACACCCCCCAAGCTTCATTGGTTCGGGCCGCGTTCCCCGTTACAATACAGAGGATGTTTCGATTTCCGATTCGCCTGACCCTAATCGCTTCTATCTCTGTTCTTAGCGTCGCGGGATTTGCGCAGCAGGACGTTCCTTCGAAGCCCGACGGCCAGACACCCCCGCCTGCCGCTGCCGAGGGAACGCAGGCCGGAGCAGGGCAGACGAGCGCTCCTCCAGATGCAAACGCGTTGCCCGACGAACCGGGTACTACAGCCAACGTGCAGCCGCCCGTTGAGCCGGAGGGGCCGACGGCCGTGCTCGATACGACCATGGGACGAATGGTTTGCCGCCTGTACTCCACAGAAGCTCCGAATACGACTGCCAACTTTGTGGGGCTTGCGACGGGACAGAAAGAGTGGACCGACCCGGCCACGCACCAGAAGGTATCGGGCAAGCCGTTTTACGACGGCACGACTTTCCATCGAGTAATTCCCGGTTTCATGATCCAGGGCGGCGATCCAACAGGGACAGGCACGGGAGACGCCGGCTATTTCTTCGCCGATGAGATTTCACCCAAGTTGACATTTGATGTGCCCGGCAGGCTCGCCATGGCGAATGCGGGGCCGAATACCAATGGCACGCAATTTTTCATCACCGTTGCACCACAGCCATCGCTCGACCAGCACTACTCGATCTTTGGGCAATGCGATCCTGGGAGCGTGCTCGTCGCGCAATCCATCACAGAGGTTCCCCGCAACGACCGGGACAAACCGCTCGAACCCGTCTACCTGAACAAGGTGACAATTGTGCCAAACGGCCAGCCTCTGCCTCCGTTACCACCGGCTGCCGCTCCTCAGCCCGCCTCCGCTGCGCCACCCAATCCTTAGCGGAGCGGCATCTGCAATCCAATCTACTTTTTTTGAAGGGACGTTTTACGACTATGACTCAGACACCCGGAACGTATGCGGTCTTCCAGACTTCGGAGGGCAGGATTGTCTGTCGCCTGTTTGAAAAAGAGGCGCCCAAGACGGTCACCAACTTTATCGAACTGGCGGAAGGTACGCGCGAGTGGACGCACCCTTCCAACAACCACAAATCGAAGGACAGGCTGTATGACGGAACTGTGCTGCATCGCGTGATTCCCAAGTTTATGATTCAGGGCGGCGATCCGGCAGGTACCGGGTTTGGAGGTCCGGGCTATAAGTTTGAGGATGAAACCAAAGGCTCACCGCATTCGTTCGACAAGCCCGGCAAGCTGGCCATGGCAAACTCCGGACCGAACACCAACGGGTCCCAGTTCTTTATCACCGTGGCGGCGACACCTTGGCTGAATGGCAACCACACGATTTTTGGCGAAGTGGTGGAGGGCCAGGACGTGGTGCAGAAAATTTCGGAGGTTGAGCGCGATCGCAATGATAAACCGCGCAAAGCGGTTGTGATCGAGAAAGTCACAATCGAACGGGTGCCGTAGCCGCAGCAAGACAAGCGGAAGGGCCGCCCGTTGGGCGGCCCTGGACCGATCAACAAAGCTCCCATGCAAGCGGGAGCTTTGTTCTTTCAAGCGGAGTTCTGTATCTAAGCTTCTGCGGCGATTGGATCGACGGCAACAAAGCGTCCAGTGCGCCCGCGATCGATGAAGCGGACCCGTCCATCGATTTTGGCGAAAAGTGTGTCGTCACTGCCGATGCCGACATTCAGGCCAGGCTTCAGCGGAGTCCCGCGCTGGCGCACGATAATAGAACCGCCGGTCACCACCTGACCGCCGAACACTTTGACCCCGAGGCGCTGCGAGTTGGAATCGCGGCCATTGCGGGAACTGCCTAATCCTTTTTTATGTGCCATTTTCTATTCCTCTGGTTCTCTCATTGAGAAAAAATTAGCTGGCTGCGGTGAAGCTCTGCCCGTCCACCTGAATCTCATTGATGCGCACTTGGGTATAGGACTGACGGTGTCCCTGCAGCTTCTTGTACTGCTTCTTGCGCTTGAAGTGGAAGACGAGGACCTTCTTGGCTCGGCCCTCTTGCAAAACCGTGGCAAGGACCTTGGCCGAGCCCGGCTTCGCCAGATTCGTGCCATTGCCGCTGTCAACCGAGGCGGCCAGCACTTCAGAGAATTCTACGTCGCCATCTTCCTGTGGGAGCTTCTCCACCCGCAATACATCTCCGGGCGCGACCCGGTACTGCTTGCCGCCGGTGCGAATCACTGCGTACATACTTCCTCCAGCACCGTCAGCAACGCTGGGTGCGATGATGGGCTTATCCATGAATTAGATTCGTCTGTCTAAATGCCTGCCGTTGCGATTACACCGGCAGGGAACCGCCCAGTTGATGGAGACACAAACTGATCCGGTGAGCGCTGCAGACACGAAGCAAACGCATATATCGCCTAACCCTCTAAGAATACGGGTGAGATCCACAATCCGTCAACCGTTACTCTTTTCCAATACAAGATGAGCCTGAAGGACAGGATTGATTCCAATAGAAGATGAGCCTGAAGGAGGAGTCATGCTGAGGATTGAAGATCAGCGTGCACGAAGCGGAGAAGTTGAGTTTGGAGCAGATTCGTTTGCTG
>DAHVZT010000069.1 GCA_027323885.1 Acidobacteriaceae bacterium | reverse complement strand
GCGGAAATGGAGAAGCAGGCGATTTTGAAAACGCTGCGCCAACTGCGCGGCGACAAGCTGACCGCCGCGCGCCTGCTCGGCATCGGCAAAACCACGCTTTATCGCAAGCTGAAGGAGTACGGCATTGAAGAAGAGGCCGGAATCTAGCGCCATGGGGGAACATGCGCACGCGCCGCGGCGGACGTTGAGGAGATACCGATGACGCGGACTGTGCTGCTTGTCACCCCCACCCCCGGAGCGGACGAGTGTGCCACGGCGATCGGCAGGCAACTGGACCTGAACGTGGAACTGGCGACCAGCCGGCGGTCCGCGCTGGCTTCTCTGCGGCGGCGGGAGTATGCCGCGCTGGTGGTCGATGAGGTCCTGATCGAATCCGATCCCGCGGGAAGCGAGGTGCTCTGGCAGCAGGCGGGGCTGGCGGTTCCTTTACAGGTAAATTTCGGCATTTCCGGGTGTAACCGCGTTCTGCGGGAGGTGCGCGCCGCGCTGCACCGGCGGGAAAAGGAAGTGTCTCTGGCGATGAGGGCGGCGGCGCAATTGCTGGAAAGCGAGATGAATACCGCGATCACCGGACTCCTGCTCCAGGCCCAGCTGGCGCTTGCGGAGCCCGCGCTTCCCGCCAGCGCGGCGGTCAAACTGCAAAAAGTTGTGGAACTCGCCGGCTCGCTGAGCGCGCTGCTGAAGGACCCTCCTTCCGCCTGAAAAACCTGAGGTTCCCGGCGAACCGGGAACCTCAAAAGCGACACCTTGCAATCCAGGGAGGTCGTGTGGGTCAGTGCTCGACAATCACGCCCTTGCTCCCATTGCCATCGGTGCATGGCGAACCCAAAGGAGCCCGCTTGGGAGCGAAGTCCTGGGTGGTGTAGGCCAGCGGACCGGAAGTGAAGCTGCACACCGTGCCTCCGCTGTTCGGCTTGGGGGGCCGCGCAGGCCGGTTGACCTTTTTGGCAGGACCCGCAATGATGACGCCGGTGTTCTCCGATCCGTAGTTGCAGGGCGCCCCGACAGCAGCCTGCATCGGAGCGAAGTCGTAGGTGGTTCCGGCCATCGGGCCGGAAGTGAGTTTACATACCGAGCCAACACTGCCCTCGGGAGCAGGCGGGCCAGCGGACGAGGTTTTCGCCTCGGATTCCGCGGGCGGGCCGGTCTGCGCCGCCGGAGATGCGCGCTCCGCTGCGGGAGGCGGCGGCGGTGAGTTCGGCTGGGATGGCGGTCCGCCCACGGCTCCTCCAGCGGAAGCAGGAGGAGCGGCGGGGGATGGCGAAGCGCTGGCAGCTCCCCGCGCAGAAGGATCTTTGGTGGCCGAAGCCGGCGTGATCACCACAGGGGGAGTGGATGGAGCGCTGGCGACGATCACGCCGCTGCTGCCCGCCCCATCGTCGCACGGCGTGTTCACCGGGGCATGGACGGGAGCATAATCGTGCGTGCTTCCGGCCTTCGGTCCTGACGTGAAGCTGCAGATCGACCCGAGCTTGGGAGCGGCGATGATTTTTCCGCTGCTTCCCGCGCCGTCAAAGCACGCGGTCCCGACAGGCGCATGCAATGGCGAGTAATCCTGCGTCGTTCCCGCTTTCGGGCCTGCGTCGAACTTGCAGATGGTGCCCACTTTCACCGCCGCGACAATTGTCCCGCTGCTCCCTGCACCGTCGTCGCAGGGTGTGCCGATCGGCTCGTTCAGAGGCGCGTAATCATGACTCGTTCCGGACTTCGGGCCGGCGGTGAACTTGCAGACGGAGCCGGTTTTCGGAGCCAGAGCAGCCGCCGTGATCACTCCACTGCTGCCGGCGCCATCGTCGCAGGGTGAGTTCAGCGGCGCCTGCAGGGGCGCGTAATCGTGCGTCGTACCGGCTTTGGGACCGGCGGTGAATTTGCAGACCGAGCCGGTGTTCGCCTTCGCCTTGCCTGCAACGATCACGCCACTGCTTCCCTGCCCGTCGGTGCAGGGCATGTTCAGAGGCGCCTCCATGGGCGCATAGTCCTGCGTCGTGCCTGCCTTGGGTCCGGTGTTAAAACTGCAAACGGTTCCGGTCTGCTGATTTACCGAGGTTTCAGGCACCGGTGGCCGGGCTGGCTTGGGCGCGGAGGCGACAATCACCCCGGTACTGCCCGAACCATCGGTACAGGCCGTGTTCAGCGGAGCATGCAGCGGGGAATAATCCTGCGTGTCGCCTGCCCTCGGTCCGGAGGTGAATTTACAAATGGTCCCCGACTCCTGGGTGGAGGCCATGGGCAAAATGACGCCTGTACTGCCCGCGCCATCGTTGCACGGAGTGTTCACCGGCAACTGAGTCGGGGCATAGTCCTGGGTGGTGCCAGCTCTGGGGCCGGCGGTGAAAATACATGTGGTACCCATCTTTGGAGTGGCCGGGGGGGAGGACTGGCCATGGGCTTTGTGAGTCGTTGCTGCGAAGGAGATTCCAGTGAGGAGTGCTGGAATTACCAATATCCAAGCGAATCGATTAGGATGCACATGCCGCGGGCGAATCATCACTCGCTCCTTCTGGCGTAATTACTCCTTTAGATGTTGCCCAGCGAAAAATATCACGCTCGAATTTGCAAAAAAGTTTGCGCTGTCGATGGAATCAAAAAGGAGTTGCCGCGCCGCGAGGGTGGCCGCAAATCTCCCGTCAGTGGACGGTCTTCATCTTGCGGGACAGAAAGTCCATCAGGAGATATTCCCCCAGTCTGTCGGGGGTGGTGAAGTAGGCTTTTCCCTGGCACATGGCGGACACCCGCTGCACAAACTGGACCAGACCCGGATCGGAAGCCAGCATGAATGTATTGATCATGATGGCCGACCTGCGGCAGCGGGCCACCTCCTGCAAGGTTTCCCCGACGACCAGCGGATCCAGGCCGAACGCGTTCTTATAGATGCGGCCGTCCGGCAGGGTCAGCGCCGACGGCTTGCCATCGGTGATCATCACGATCTGTTTCATGTCCTTACGCTGGCGGGCGAGGATGCGCTGGGCCAACTGCAGGCCAGCTCGCGTGTTTGTGTAATAGGGGCCGACCTGGGCCCGCGCCAGTTGCGAGAGCGGAAGCTCCTCCGCGGAGTCATGAAACAGGACCAGGGACAGCGTATCGCCGGGATATTGCGTGCGTACCAGGTGGGACAAGGCCATGGCCACCCGCTTGGCGGGCGTGAAGCGGTCCTCGCCATAAAGGATCATGGAGTGGGAGCAGTCCAGCATGACCACCGTGGCGCAGGAGCTTTGGTATTCGCTTTCATGGACATGCAGGTCCGCGTATTCGAAATTCAGGGGAAGCGACAATCCCTCCCTGGCAATCGCCGAACTGAGCGTGGCCGTCGCATCCAGGTTCATGGTGTCGCCAAACTCATAGCGGCGGGACCCTCCGCTGGTCTCCACGCCGGTATCCATGGCCCGGGTGTCGTGGCGGCCAAAGGAGGACTTGCCGAGCGAACCCAGCAGGTCTCGCAAAGTCTTATAGCCGAGGAAATCCAACCCCTTGTCCGTCACCTGGAATCTGGCGGCGGTTCGGGCCTGGCCGATTTGTCCCCCGGCGCTGGAGATTTTGGAGGAATCGTCTGGCCGTTCCACCGAAATGTAGTTTTCCCGCTCCATGCGTTCCATGAGCTGCTCGAGCAGGTTGTCCATCTTCCCGTCCGACGCCATCTGACGGATCCGTTCCCGCACCTCATCTTCCAGGAACTCGCCACCTTCGAGCGCCTGACGCAGAGCTTCGCGCAGATTGTCCAGGGTCTGCTCGCCTTCCAATTCCTGAAAGCGACCTAAGGGCGAGCGAAAGCCGGAATCGAGCAGATAGTCCGAAAGCGCGTCAAGAAGCGATTCCAACTCTATTTCGCCAGCCAGGTCGCCGCTGTATTTGGTGTAGCGAATTCGCTTCATGGAATCACCCTCTGGAGCACGCGGTTCCCTATGATCTTGGCGGCTTGCGGTCCATCCGCTAGTTGTAGACCTTACGCGAGCGCCGCGGAAAATCGTCCGGCTCCGGCTCGCGCTCCATGGATGTCCGTTCTCCGCGTTCGGCACGCCGCCCCATTTTTTCGATAGCGGCAAACCCGCGTTCCTCGCTGCGGCTGATCCGCCGGTGCGCAACCATACCTTCCAGCAGGAATTCGGCCGCGGAAACAATCCGTTCCGGCGAATCCTTCGGCCCGATTCCCAGGGGTTTCAATTTGTCCATCAGGCCCTGAATTTGCCGCAGTTCGGCGAGCATGCCGGCCGCGGACGCATTGTCCTCCACCTTGATCGCGCCGCCCAGGTTGAACCATTGTTCGATCTGCTGGGTATTGACGTCGGCGAAGTACTGGTCGAAAACCTGGGCGATGGCGTTGCGCACCAGTTCGCGCACCACCGTTTCGGATCCGCGCATCTCGCCTTCATATTCGAGCTCCACCTTGCCGGTGATCGCGGGCAGCGCGCTGTAGAGATCTCCGGCACGCGGAACAGCGAGGGATTCTCCGTGCTGCAGCGCGCGGCGCTCGGCGTTGGAGACGACCAGTTCCATGGTGGTGATAGGCAGCCGCTGGCTGACGCCGCTGCGGCGGTCGATTTTCTTGTCCTCCCGCGCAGAAAAGGCGATCTGCTCCACGATGGAACGGATATAGCCGGGAATCTCGGTTTTCAACAGGCCGCGCTCCGTCCACGCCTCCTGCGCGGTGATGGCGATTCCTTCGACCACGGTCAATGGGTAATGGGTACGGATCTCCGAGCCGATGCGGTCTTTGAGAGGGGTGACGATTTTTCCGCGCGCCGTGTAGTCCTCCGGATTGGCGCTGAAGATCAGAGCGACGTCAAGCGCAAGCCGCACCGGGTAGCCCTTAATCTGGACATCGCCTTCCTGCATGATGTTGAACAGAGCCACCTGAATTTTTCCAGCGAGATCCGGCAGCTCATTGACGGCGAAAATTCCACGGTTGGCGCGTGGCAGCAGGCCGTAATGAATATTCATTTCGCTCGACAACTGCTCGCCGCTGCGGGCCGCTTTGATGGGGTCGAGATCTCCGATCAGATCGGCGACAGTCACGTCCGGGGTTGCCAGCTTCTCGACGTATCGTTCTTCCCGCGACATCCAGGCAATTGCCGTTTGGTCGCCATACTCGTGAATGCGCTGGCGGCACTGGCGGCAGAGCGGCGCATACGGGTTGTCGCGAATTTCACAACCCGCGATGTACGGACTCTCCTCATCGAGCAAGGACGTGAGCGAACGCAGGATGCGGCTTTTGGCCTGACCGCGCAGGCCGAGCAGGATGAAGTTGTGGCGGGACAGGATGGCGTTGACCAGTTGAGGGACCACGGTATCTTCATACCCGACAATGCCGGGGAACAGCGTCTCTTTCGTGCGCAGCCGCTCAATCAGATGTTCGCGCATCTCGTCCTTGACGCTCCGCCCGGTCAACTGCTCTTCACCGTAAACGCTGCTCTTGCGGAGATCACCAAGTGTGCGAGGAAGCTGTTTGGCTAGCGGCATCCGTACTCCTCCTGGAGTGTCTGGAAGGTGGCCAGATCGCGCGGACCGGGCGACCCGTCATTCTTCGGGAACTTGTAAGTTCGATGCGCGCGGGAGGAAATGGTTAGCGGAGGCTTACATGATGTGGCCATTCTGCCCGGCGGATTTGCCCGCCAGAGAGCCCCGCCGCAACTTGGGTAGAAGCAGATTGTAAAACTCCATCAACCGGGCGGTGCGCTCCGAGTCGGATGGAAGACGCAGAATTTCCTGCTGGAATTCGCGGTCCGCCGGAACGGCGGAGGCAAGCAGGTAGGCAACCGGTTTATTCAAATCCACCTGGGGAAACTCCGCAAAGTCCGCGCCGGTAAGCTCCATCATTTCCATATGCAGAGCTACGCATTCCTCGCGGTCCGGCCTAATCGACTGCGCTTCCCCTTCCTGCAGCAGATCCACTTCGGCCTGGAGAAAGCTGCGCTGCTCGCAGAGGGATTCAATTTCAAAGCGATGCTCCCCCCGGCAGAAGATGTCCATGCGCCCGTCAGGATAGCGGCGCATGATCCGCACGATGGAAGCCGTGCATCCGATTGTCGCCAGACCGTCCCGGTGCCACTGCACCACGCCAAATGCTTCGTTGCGAGCGAGGCAATCGGAAATCATCTCCTTGTAACGTTCTTCGTAGATGTGCAGCGGCAAGGGGGCGCCGGGAAACAAAACCACGTCGAGCGGAAAAAGCGGAATTTTCATTTTTTGCTCCAACGACCCGGTTTCCTGCACTGGTCTTGTACAGCGCTTTACTGCTCCGCCTGCGCTTCCTCCAACATTCCCTGCATCTCCGCTGTCGCTTGCCGGTTTCCAGCGCGCCTGGCACACTCAATGCCCGCAACAAGCCGGTGGATGGCTTCTTCGCGGCGGCCCGCGCTCAGCAAAGTCTGTGCCGCCATCTGGTAGCCGGGCGTGTAGTCGGGATGTCTCTTCAGCAGCTCGTCGAACTGATCCAATGCAAGCTGAATCTGTTCGCGCTGAATATACTCCATGGCCAGCCCGTAGCGGGCGAAGGCATCCTGCGGATTCTGGGCGAGTATTTCTGTAAACGCCGCTACTTTGTCCATCGGTATCTTCCTGTCGTCTCGATAATTGTGATCGTGGTGGAATTCCCCAGGGCAATCCGTCCACCTTCCACCTTACGGCGGCTCGCCTTGCTTCTCAAGCGCCGGCGCATCACCTCGATGCTTCCACTTTCGCAGCGTAAAATAGAGATTCCTATCAGAGCAGCGCGATGACCGGGCAGGCAGCATTCCAGGAGCGGGCAGGAACACCATTCGAGGAAAAAAGATGAGTCAAGCACCGCAACCCAGATCCGTATCCGATTCACAGTCCGAGATGACCGAGCTTGTGCTGCCCAACGACACCAACACCCTGGGTAATCTGCTGGGCGGGCGGCTGATGCACTTTATCGATCTGGTGGGGGCGATGGCCGCCTACCGCCATGCCCGCGCACACGTCGTCACCGCTTCCATGGAGCATATCGACTTTATCGCGCCTGTGCATGTGGGGGACCTGGTCATTCTGAAGGCGTCCGTCAACCGGGCCTTTCAAACTTCGATGGACGTTGGAGTGAAGGCGTGGGTGGAAAACGCGATGGCCGGAACCCGTCGCCATGTCTCCTCCGCGTATCTGACATTTGTGGCGGTGGATGAAAACGGCCGGCGTCTGCCGGTGCCACCGCTGGTCGCCGTGACCCCGGAAGAGTTGCGGCGGCATGAAGATGCAGGCCGGAGGCGCCAGCAGCGCGAACGCGAGCATGAGCGCAGGCGCCAGAACGAGGCGGCGCGCGAGGCGCTGTCGCCCGCGCCGGCTGACCGCTAAGCACTTTTGAAGAGATTGGGACGCTAAGGAGCGCAGAGAAATGGGAAATATGTTCGGAAATCAGCCCCAAGGGCCGCAACCGCTGCCCGGAATCCGCTACGCGATTGCAGTAGGCTCGGGCAAAGGTGGCGTGGGTAAGACCACCGTCGCCGTGAACCTGGCGATTGCGCTGGCGCGGCTGGGCAACCGCGTGGGCCTGGTGGACGCCGACGTCTACGGCCCGAATGTGCCGCTGATGATGGGCAACCGCACCCAGCCCAGGGTGCTGGAAGGCAATCTGATCGAGCCTTTGCAGGCCCATGGCGTCAAGCTGATCTCCGTAGGATCGATCTCGCCGGGCGACAAGCCTATGGTGATGCGCGGGCCGATGCTGCATCAGATCATCCGGCAGTTTGTGCAGCAGGTCGCGTGGGGAGAACTCGATTACCTGATCGTCGATTTGCCGCCGGGCACCGGCGATGTGGTCATTTCGCTGGTCCAGACGGTCGCGCTGACCGGCGCGGTTATCGTATCCACTCCCTCCGACGTGTCGCTCCAGGACGCTCGAAAAGCCATCGAAATGTTTCGTCAGGTGAATGTGGATGTGCTGGGCGTGATAGAAAACATGAGCTTTTTTACCTGCCCCCACTGTCACCAGGAGATCGACGTTTTCTCCAAAGGCGGGGTGGAGCGAACCGCACGCGAATATCAGATTGCCTTTCTCGGCTCCGTTGCGCTCGACCCTGAAATTCGCTACGGCGGCGATCGCGGACTTCCCATCGCCCTGGCCGGGGAACTCTCGGAACGCGCGCGACCTTTCTATCAGCTCGCGCGTCAGGTGGCCGAGCGCGCACAGGAGCAAGCCTCGCACGAGAAAAACATTCTGGAGATCAGCTAGGTCCCGCCCATGATTCTTCCTTTCGTCCGGGACTTGTTCGCCGAACTGGACAAATCTCAGTCAATGGACCGGATACGGCAGCCGCTCGCGAGCGGGGCGGGACGGCGACGCATTTCCGGATTGACTGCCACGGCACGCGCAATCTATCTGCCGCTGTTTGTTCGCACAGCAAAAGTCCCAGTTTTCGTCGTCGTTTCGGACAATCGGGCCGCGGAAGCCTTGCAGCTTGCGGTGCAGGCCGCCTGTGACCTTACGGGAGAGCTGGACCGGAGCGCGGTCGTGCGGCTGCCTGCGCATGACGTGCTTCCATTCGAAAATCTTTCTCCGCATCCCGACATTCAGGAGCAGCGTGCAGTCACACTTTGGAAGATTGCACGCGGGGCGGCCAGGCTCATCATTCTGCCTATCGAGTCCGCTTGCTATCGAGTGTTTTCCGCAAGCCACTACGCAAACCTGACCTGCACCCTTCGGCGCGGCGAGGAGACTGATCCGGAAACGCTGGTGGCGCACCTGGCCAGCGTGGGCTACCAGGCCGTGGACATGGTGGAGATGCGCGGGCAGTATGCGCTGCGCGGCGGAATCTTCGATATCTATCCGCCAGAACACGACAGCCCGCTGCGGGTGGAATTCCTTGGAGATGAAATTGAATCCATGCGGAAGTTCGACGCGGAAACGCAGCGCTCTTCCGCTCCCGTCGACGAAGCCGTGCTGCTGCCGCTGACGGAAACCCCCATGACCGACGCCATGCTGGCGCGAGTGCATACGCGGCTGAGCGGACGGCGGCTGGACGGCGAAGATGAAGCGTTGCAGGATGCAATTGGAGCTGAAGGCGCCAACGTCTTTCCGGGGTGGGAGTTTTACGCAGCGGCTGCGACCGGCGCCCTGCAAACTGTCTTCGACCTTGTGCCGAAGAGCCGGATTTTTGTGGAAGAACCCGGCATGGTGCAGAACCAGCTCGACCGCTGGTGGAACAAGGTAACGCAGCGGCATGAACGCAGCAACATCGATACCCTCTTCACCCCGGCCGATCTTTATCTGACGCCGGCGGAATGGCAGAGCCGCTTGTGGAACTCGCCCGGACTGGATCTCGATCAACTCGGCTCAGTGGATGTTCTCGAGGGCGACAACACGTCGCTCGGCGAAATTGAAATTCCTACACGTCCGACGATGCGCCTGCATGGATCGATCCCCGCGCTGATCGAGCAATTGCGTCTGCACGCGCGCCAGGAGACTCGCACCCTGCTGGCAGCCGCCAATCAGGGCGAAGTCGAGCGCCTTGCAAGCATTCTGCAGGAGTACGGCATTTCGTATCGAATCGGCAGCCGCAGCGCGCATTCCGGCAGCGAGACCATGTATGACGAGACCAGTTATTTGCGCGGGGACACGCGTGCGCCGGTCATCGTGCGGACGGAAATCGCGAACGGCGTACATCTGGAAGAGGCACGGCTTGTCATCCTGGGCGCAAACGATTTGTCGGATGAGGCGGATGTCACCGCGCGTCCGGTGCAGCGCAAATCGCGCACAGCGGCGTTTATTTCGGACTTCCGCGACCTGGCGGTCGGCGATTACGTGGTGCATGTGGACCACGGTGTGGCGCGTTATCTCGGCCTGAAGGAAATCGCCCAGGACGACATGCGCGTCGAGTTCATGATTCTGGAGTTCGCCGAAGGCGCGCGGCTGTATGTTCCGCTCACGCGGCTTGACCTGATTCAGAAATATCGCTCGACCGATACGGGTCCGGCCCCCATGCTGCACCGGCTGGGAACGGCGCAATGGTCGCGCACCAAGGCCCGCGTCAAGAAGGCCATGGCGGACATGGCGGACGAACTGTTGAAGCTTTACGCGGTCCGTAAAGCGGCCCAGGGAAATCCCTTTTCACCCGACAATCAGTTTCAGCGGGAGTTCGAAGACGCGTTCGACTTCAATGAAACGGACGACCAGATTTCCTCGATTGCGGACATCAAGCGAGACATGGAATCTTCCATGCCGATGGACCGGCTGCTCGTCGGCGATGTGGGTTACGGGAAAACTGAAGTGGCGATGCGGGCCGCATTCAAGGCGGTGCAGGACGGCAAACAGGTCGCGGTACTGACCCCAACGACTGTCCTCTGTTTCCAGCACTATGAAACCTTCAAGCGGAGGTTCGCCGCGTTCCCGGTACACATTGAAATGATTTCGCGATTTCGCTCGCCGAAGGAGCAGAAGCTCATTCTGGAAAAGGTTGAGCAAGGCAAAATCGACATCCTGATCGGTACACACCGCGTCTTGTCCAAGGATCTTAAATTTCAGGATCTTGGACTGCTTATTGTGGACGAAGAACAGCGCTTCGGAGTGCGTCATAAGGAGCGGCTCAAGCAGATGCGCCGCGAAATCGACGTACTTGCAATGTCCGCCACGCCGATTCCGCGAACGCTGCACATGTCGCTCATGGGCCTGCGCGACATGAGCGTCATTGAAACGCCGCCAAAAGATCGTATGGCGATTCAGACCGTGGTGGCCAAATATGACGAGAAGCTGATCCGCTCCGCGATCGAGGTGGAGCTGGAGCGCGGCGGCCAGGTGTATTTCGTGCACAATCGCGTGGACAACATCTACGAGATCGCATCCCGCCTGCAGGAACTTGTTCCCCAGGCACGCATTGCTGTCGGACATGGCCAGATGGGCGAGACGGAGCTCGAACGCGTCATGCTCGCCTTCATGCATCACGAATATGACGTGCTTGTGGCGACGACCATCATCGAAAACGGACTGGACATTCCGCTGGCGAACACGATCCTTATCAATCGAGCGGACCGCCATGGGCTGTCGGAGCTTTATCAGCTTCGCGGACGCGTGGGCCGTTCGAACCGCCGGGCGTATGCCTATCTGATGATCCCGCCGGATAAGGAATTGACCGATATTGCGCGCCGCAGACTTGCCGCATTGAAGGAGTTTTCCGATCTTGGAGCGGGATTCAAAATTGCCGCACTCGATCTGGAACTGCGAGGCGCGGGCAATATGCTCGGCGGCGAACAGAGCGGCCATATTGAGGCTGTTGGCTTTGAACTCTACACAACGATGCTCGAGCAGGCGGTCCGCGAACTGAAGGGCGAAGATCAGGTCGAGCGTCCCTCCGTCCAGCTCAATCTCGGAATTTCCCTGCGCATTGACCCCAGCTACATCGAGGAAGAAAACCAGCGCCTGCGCATTTACAAACGAATCGCCAGCGCCGAAAACGAAACGACGATCGAAGACATTCTGGCGGAGATCGTCGATCGCTACGGACCCGTGCCGGAACCGGTGCAGCTTCTGATCACGGCAGGCAGGCTGCGGCTGCTGTGCGAGCAAGTTGGCGTTGCGCAGATGGACCGGAAGGGACAGATGGTCAGCGTACGATTTACCGAGGCGGCCAATATCGAGCCCGAAAAACTGATGCAGCTGGTGGCGCGCAACGCCAAGCGGGGAGCCCAATTTACTCCGCAAGGCATTCTGCGTTTTCCAGTGAAATCCACTCTTCCCGCGGACATCCTCGAAGAGCTTCGAAAGCTCATCGAGACGATTGCGGCGCCTGCGCCACGCACGCTGACGACCGAATCCAGAGCGCACGCCGTCTGATCGGAATCATTTCCAATTACCGGAATGGCCACTCATGCCGCACGCCGGAACGAACCAGGTAAATCAGCAGTCCGCTCAATAAGAGCAGCCCGGCGAACTCAATTTCGGCATAGCCATTCGAGCGGTGGGAGAGGACGAAGAGAAATCCGGCTATCGCCAGCAGCGCAGGGACGGGATACCAGGGCATGCGGAACGGATTGGGCTCTCCTCCTAAATGTTTCCGAAACGCGATGAGGCCGATCCCCTGCAGCAGGAATTGGAATACGATCCGGGTGATGATGAGTGCGGAGATCAGTTCCTGCAAACGGAAGAGACAGAAAAGAACTGAGATTCCTCCCATGACCACCAGGGAGACGGTGGGAAAGCGCTTGGTCCGATGCACGCTGGCAAAGCTGGAGAAGTAATTTCTATCGAGCGCCGCGGCATACGGCACGCGGGAATACCCCAGCAGCACGGCGAAAACGGAAGCAAACGCGGTCCAGACAATCAGAACGGCCATCGCTTTGCCGGCCCACGCTCCATAGAGCCGCTGCATCATCACCGCAACCACCGATGTCCGGGTGAAGATCGCGGAGGACTGAGCAAACTCCCTTACAGGGATTACATTCAGCACGCTGACGTTCATAAAAACATACAGAGCGGCGACGATCAGGATGGACCAAAAAATGGCGCGCGGAATAATGCGGCGGGGGTCTCTGACTTCCCCGCCCAGGAAGCAGATGTTGTAATAGCCGCCGTAGTTGTAGATTGCGATTAAAAGTCCCGCGCTGAAACTGCTGACATGGTGTACGTGCGCATGGAATTGCGGCAGGGCTGTTCCAAGATGGGTCAAGCCGGAAACTATCACCCACAGGACGGCCGCGAGAACGCCGACGGAAAGCACTCTGGAGATTCGGCTGACGGTCCGGATACCGGTGTAGATAAGAAAGGTGGCGAGGGCACAGGCAAACATGGCCAGGAGCGATGCCCAGCTCGTCGCCACCGGGACATGGAATGCGCGCAGGTGGGGCGCCCGGCCAAGCCATGGCGCGTTCAAGCCGGGAAACAGGTAGGCCGCGTATTGCGAAAGTCCCACGGCGCCGGAAGCAGTGGAAAGCGGCGCGCTGAAAGTAAGCTGCCAAATATAGAGGAAGGACAGCAGACGGCCCCATTTTGCCGGACCATAGAGGCGGTTGAGATAGAGATAGCTTCCGCCGGAATCTGGAAAGCGGGTGCCGAGCTCCGCCCAGATCATGCCATCGCACAGTGCAAGAGCGGCGCCCAGGATCCAACCTAGAATCGCGAGCCGTCCCAGCGCCGCCACCATCAAGGGCAGGGTAATGAACGGCCCTACGCCGATCATGTTCAGCACATTCAGATTGACGGCTGTGGTGAGACCAATTCCGCGTACCAGCGTGGAAGACGCTGCTTGTGGCTCCGCGCCTGTCCCGTCGTCCGCAGTTGTTCTACGCATCTTGTCTTTTGCGCTCGGCCCAGTTACGAAACTGATTCTACTGCGCAGCTACAATTCAGACGCGTTGCGATAGTCTTAGAAGAGTATGCCCACTCTAGGGGCATGCCTCCAGGGGACCGCTATTGCGCAGGAAAAACCTGAATAAATTTATCGCTGGCGCTCTAATTTCGCTTGCTCCATGGCTCACGATTCCCGGCGTGGCGCAGAGTTTCGCAAAATCCCAGCCGAACCCAAATTCCGAATCGCTTCCGATCGACAGCGGGGCCGCCGGGCTGTGGCAGAGCCTTCGCAAGCTGCATACGCGGGCGAGCCTGATGATGTTCACCGCGCATCCGGATGACGAGGATGGCGGGACACTGGCGTACGAAAGCCGCTATGTGGGCGCGGACACGACGCTGTTCACGTTGAATCGCGGCGAAGGCGGACAGAACGTTATGTCCTCCTCCTTTTGGGACCAGTTGGGGATTTTGCGCACCCAGGAATTGCTGGCCGCGGACCGATATTACGGGGTGAACCAATTGTGGTCTCGGGTGGCCGATTTCGGCTTTACCAAGACAAAAGAAGAGGCGTTGAAAAAATGGGGCTACGATCGCGTGCTTTATGACGCGGTGCGTGCCGTACGCATGACACGCCCGCTGGTCGTCACCTCGGTTTTCGCCGGAAACGTCTCCGACGGGCACGGTCAGCACCAGGTGGCGGGCCAGATGGCGCAGGAAGTCTACAAGGCTGCGGGCGACCCCACGATGTTCCCCGACCAGATACGCGCCGGGCTGCTGCCCTGGAAGCCTCTCAAGGTGTATGCGCGTGTGCCTTTTGCGACCGTGTCCTCCAAAGGCGTTTACGATTACGCCACGGGGCAGTGGAGTCCGGCGCGGTTTCGCAACTACGTGAATAACACCTGGATCGAAGGCAAACCGGCCCCTACGCTGGAAATACCGGAAGGCCAGTATAATCCCACGTTTGGCCAATCCTATATTCAGGTTTCACGGCGTGGGCTGGGTTTGCAGAAATCGCAGAATGGCGGAATTGGCATCCCGGTCGCTGGACCTCTCAATTCCGGATATCACCTCTATGCATCTCGCGTTACCGGCCCACCCAAGGAGACCAGCTTCTTTGACGGGATCGATGTAAGCCTGCCTGGAATCGCCGGCTATGCTCCCAAATCGCAGGCTGGCTGGATTCGCCAGCGGCTTGTTTCCATTAACACCCTGGTGGAGCAGGCGATCCAGAACTACTCCGTGGACGCGCCGGAGAAGATCGCGCCCATGCTGGCCAAGGGATTGTCGGAAACCGATGCGCTCTCCAGCGAAATTCAGAAAAAGCCTATGCCGGCGGACGCGCGCTACAACATGATGCATGAGCTGAATGTGAAACGCGTCCAGTTCAACGACGCGCTGGTGCAGGCTCTGGGCCTGACGCTCAACGCCGACGTGACGGGAGATTCCCCGCAGCCGCAAAGAATGGGTCCCTATTCCATGCCGGTGGAAACATTCCTCACCGCGATTCCGGGACAGAAGTTTCACGTCAAAGTACATCTGGCGGATCAAGGAACGGTCCCGGTTTCCATCAAGGACGTGCATCTTGTCAGCACTCCGGACAAGAACTGGACGCTGAAGGCCGAGGGCGACGCGCCGGGCAAGCTGAACACAGGCGAGGCCACGGACATGATCTTCGCCGTGACCGTCCCGGAGAACGCCACGATTACGAAGCCCTACTTTACGCGGCCCAACATTGAGCAGCCTTACTACGATCTTTCCGATCCGAAATATACAAATCTTTCCTGGATGCCTTACCCGCTGTATGCGCGCGCATCCTTCGAGTACATGGGAACGGAAGTTCACCTTGAGCAGGTGGTGCAAACCATGCACCGCGTTACCGGACCCGGGCCGGTGACCACCCCGCTGATTGTTTCCCCTGCAATTTCCGTATGGGTTTCGCCGCTTGCCGGTGTCGTGCCCATGACAAGCAAATCGCTTACCGTCACCGCACTTATCCATAGCAACGTGAAAGGTCCGGCCAACGGTACCGTGTCTCTTCTGCTCCCCACGGGATGGGTTGCGAAGCCTTCGCAGGCCCAGTTCCATACGAGCAAGGATGGAGATGAGCAGAACATTCATTTTGAAGTTACGCCGGGACAGGTCCAGGCGAAGCCTTATGTGATTACAGCCAAGGCTGCCTACCAGGGGCACGACTACACGAGCGGGTCGACGACCATAGGATATCTGGGGCTGCGTCCTTACCCGTATTATCGCGACGCTTCCTACCGGGCCACGGGTGTGGACCTTCGCTTGCCTCCAGGTTTGAAGGTCGGCTATGTGATCGGAACTGGAGATGAAGTTCCCCGCTCTCTGGAGGATCTCGGCATCCATGTGCAGTTTCTGTCACCGCAGGACATTGCGACCGCCGATTTCAGCTCCATGAACGCCATCATCCTGGGTGTCCGCGCCTATGCAGCACGCCCGGAATTGAAGACCTACAATTCCAGGCTGCTGGATTATGTGCATCACGGCGGCACCTTGATTGTGCAATACAACACCCAGGAATTTAACCACAACTACGGACCTTACCCGTTCAACCTGAGTGGCGATCCAGAGAAGGTCATCGATGAAAATTCCAGGGTCATCCTTCTGGACCCAACCAACGCGGCGCTGAACTGGCCCAACAAGATCACGGTGCACGATTTTGACGGCTGGATTGAAGAGCGGGGGCATGGTTTTATGCACGACTGGGACCCCCACTATGTCGCGCTTACGGAGACGCAGGACCCGGGCCAGGCGCCGCAACGGGGCGGCCTGCTGGTCGCTTCCTATGGAAAAGGATTTTATGTGTATGACGGATTCGCGTTCTACCGGCAATTGCCGGAGGGAGTGCCTGGGGCGTTTCGCATTCTCGCGAACCTGCTGAGCCTCTCAAACAATCCAGGCATGAAGAAGCCGGACAACTCGGGTGTCAAGTAGCGGCCATCCGACGGGACAGCCTACCAATCGATCTCTTCCGGGAAAAATTCGGCGATAAGGCCGGTGTAGTAGGGCATCAACTCCTGCACGTTGGGCTTAGCCGCGCCTTTGGAATACAGATCGTAGGGATTGAACTTGTTCACCCAGGCGAACATTTCCTCGTCGTGCGCCGACATAAGATGCCGGTAGGCGCCGTGCCGGTGCGCCGCGTAGAACGAGTGGTAGCGCAGCATGTAAAGAGCGGGCTCCGGTAAATAATTCTTCGCGACGCGATAGATGTACTCGTCGTGCCCCCAGGAAAGATGCACATTTTCCAGTCCGCAATTTGGTTCATAGATCCCATAAAGCGTCTGGTATTCGGGAACCTGAATGTCGGGATTGGCGGCAAAATACTCCGGAAAAACGATCTGATCGGAGTAGGCGCAGCCGACCGGAAACGTATCGCCGACAACCGCCCACTGCGGCTCCCCGTAGAGACACAAAACTTTCCCGAGATCATGAATAAAGCCGGTCAGAATGAACCAGCGGGGATGGCCATCCGCGCGGATCGCCTCCGAGGTCTGCATCAGGTGTTCAATCTGCGACAGGTCGGTATCGGGATCGCTATCGTCCACCAAGGTGTTCAGGTATTTCGCCGCATCCCAGATGCTCTTTTTTCCTTTGCGCAGCGGAACGTATTCGTTTTCCTTCTCGAGGACAAAGGCGAGGGTCTGGTTGGCGTGATTCAACCGGTAGAACTCCGCGACCGAGGGGTTCGCCTTTTCGTCATAAATGCGGAACTGCGACTGATCTTTGCCTTCGCGATAGCGTCCCGCAACGAAGTCGTCCCATTCTTCGACACCCTTCAGTGGTCCTTGCCGAACCGGCGCTGTAGCCATAGAGCCCTCCTCTGTTCCATCCCGATCGTTTGAGTTCACGATAACACCATCATGGCCGGAAATGTAGCCATTGCTTTTGGCCGCATTGCAGCATAGGCTGCAGCGGAGGGCCAAGGAATGCGTCCACGAATCCGCGCGATTTTCCCCATGATCTTGACTGTTTCCGTACTTTGTCTTTTTTCGTGGAGGAGCCTTTGCGCGTCCTCCGCTCCGAAGGGGCCAGCCCAGTTGCAAGGCGCCTATCGCTTTGAACGGGCGAACTGGATCTTCGTGCATCTTGAGGGACCGCCGCAGCAGATCGGTTTTCAGCACGGATATCTGCTCGCTCCGGAGATCGAGGACGCCTTTCATGCCATCCGGCTGGAGAATACCCACAGTACCGGGCGTCCCTGGGATTTCTTCAGGGCGACGGCGAAAAACATCTACTGGCCACACATTGAGCGCCAGTATCGGGAAGAACTGCAGGGAATCGCCGACGGAGCGAAGGCGCACGGCATTCAGGACATGGATCTCTGGGACGTCGTGGCGCTGAACGGGTTTCTGGAGACGCCGGACTACTACCTGCCCTATCTGGAGCACCGGGCGCGCGGTTCTGCGCCCCATGCCGCGAATCCACCGGGGCACTGCAGCGCCTTTGTCGCTACGGGCGACTGGACGCGCGATCACAAGCCTGTGATCGCGCACAACAACTGGACTAGCTTTCTGGAGGGCGAACGCTGGCGGATCATCTTCGACATCGAGCCCCAGCATGGCTACCACATTCTGATGGATGGTTTTCCTGGGAAGCTCGACAGCGGAGATGATTTCGGCATGAATTCAGCCGGAATCGAGATTACGGAGACCACCATTACCGGCTTCCACGGTTTCGATCCGAATGGGATTCCGGAGTTCGTCCGCGCCCGCAAGGCGATGCAATATTCCTCCAGCATCGACGATTTTCAGCGCATCATGCTCACGGGAAACAATGGCGGTTATGCCAACGACTGGCTCATCGCGGACAATCACGCCAATGAAGTGGCGCGTCTGGAACTTGGACTGAAGGTGCATCGGCTGTGGCGCTCAAAAAACGGCTATTATGTGGGGTCGAACTTTCCCAGCGATCCAACGTTGATCAAGGAAGAAACCAACTTCAATCCGAATAACCCGGCAAGCTCGGACAACGCCCGCCACACGCGATGGGAACAGTTGATGGCGCAGTATAAAGGCCAGATCGATGTGGCGCTGGCGCAGAGATTCCTGGCCGACCACTTCGATGCCTACAGCAAAAAGCAGCAACCCAGTGAAAGGACGCTATGCGGCCACGTGGACATTTCGCCAAGGGGCATTCCCGAATGGGGCTATCCGCCGTATGATCCGGCGGGGGCGGTGAACGCGAAAGCAGCCGACAGTTCCATGGCGAGCGGAATGTCCATGGTGGCGCGAATTGGCCGGCCTTGTGGCGAAGATTTCCTGGTTGGACAGTTCCTGCCGAAGCACACCCAATTCCAATGGGAGACCCCGGCGCTGGATGACATGAAAGGATCCCCGTGGGCCACATTCCGAAGCAAAGATCACGCCCCGTGAGTGCAGGGGTCGATCCGGAACAGAGCCGGAGTGTCTTCGAATCGCCCGCAGGCGCTCTGGCTGGGCCGATGGCGCAGGAATCAGAAGTGGTAGGCAAATCCGATGGCCGGCTGAGACATGATGTATCGCCTTCCTGTACTGAGGGCCTTGATTCCGTAACTCGGCGTATTGAAAATCTGTCCGCGATACTGCACGCGCAGGTCCCAGCTTGGGCTCAGCTCATACGCAACGCCGCCGCCCACCAGGACCGTGAGAGAGTTGACCTGCTGGGTATCGTAGGTGGTGGTTTTGATGCTGCCCTCTGGAGAGAAGTACAGGAGGCCGCCGCCAGCTTCAAGAAACGGGTTGAATTTCTTGAAGGTAAAACTCCGCACATACGCGAAGGTCGACTCCTGCATGGAGGTATAAACCCGAACGTTGACGGTGCTCACGGAGGGGGCCTGCAGATTGAAGAATTTGCTGGTGAAGCGCGTGTAGGAATAGTTCGCTTCAAAGGCCCCGTTGGGCGTCAGCAGATATCGATAGCCCACATACAGCCCAGGTCCAAGCGTCGATTTAAGCCGGACGAAATCGCTACCCTCCACGTACGGCTGCACGGTGATGTCGGCGCTCAGGTTGATGTCCTGTCTCGCGCCCTGGGCAAATCCTATTCCAGCCAGCATGGGCAGCAGACAAATTAAGCAAAACAACTTCTTCATGCAGCGATACACCTCAGGAACTTCGATTTCTCGCGTCCGTTTTTCAGGGTCGTGACCAGAGCACCTCACCGCGATCAAAAGTGATACGCAAAGCCAATCGTCGGCTGGTTGATGAAGTACTCATAACGGTCCGTCTTGTATTGGCTGAGCCCGAAGTTGTTGGCATACGCCACATAGGCGCGATATTCCACCCGCAGGTCCCAACTGGGGCTCAACTCATAAGCGATACCGCCGCCGAAGACTCCGGCAGGGGTCTTGGAGCGGGATCCCGCATTGGTCGTTGTGTGCGTATTGTCGATCGGCGTGAAAAGCAGCATGGCCACGCCACCCTCGACAAAAGGATTGAACTTTTTATAGATAAAGCTTCGAACGTAGGAAACGGAGCCTTCCTGCATATATCCGTAAATCGTCGCCTGGGAGAACGGAGCGGTGTAGTGGGTGGTGAACCGGGTGTATTGATAATTGGCCTGCAGGGCGCTGCTTGGCGTGAGCATGAAGCGATAACCCATCAACACACCTTTGCCAAATGTGGAGGTCTGCGTCACCGCGTTTCCGTAAATGGTCGGCTGAATTGTCCCTACAAAACTGGCGCTTACGTCCTGCCGACTTGCCTGAGCAAACCCGACTGATGCCAATGCTGGCAGCAGACACAGCAAAAAAAACAACTTCTTCATGCGGTAGTGAACCCCTCGTCCGCCACTCTTCGCACACGCCTGTGGAAACTGCCGAGGCGCAAAGGTGGTTTGGCTCTGATTCCTTGACTGGATTCAATTGTACCTGTCAGGATGCGGCTGCGGCGTGAGCGGGCCTATTTTTCGGCCCGGCGAAATGGTCATGTGGATTTCCGTTTCCGCAGCCCGATCCACGTTTCCGTTTCGCGGGAATCGCCGCGCGATTTGCGCCGCCGGGAGAACTTGGCGCGGATCGCGCATTCCTTTGGACTATGCCAGCACTATGCCAGCACCGGCGCCAGTTTCCAGACATGCACGGTCTGTTCCCTAGCAAAATGCAGAATTGGCGGAACGTCCGGCAGGCAGACTCCGTGCGCTCCGGGTAGGCCGTTGACGTCAATTTCAGCCTCGGCCGCTTCCAGGGGCCACGGCGCATGGTGGATGTTTCCCTGCATCAGGCGGCCGCCGCGGTCGTGGGTAAACAGGCAATAGCGCTCCGTCAGAAAGTATTCGATGGTATCGCGTGCGCTGCGCCCGACAGTCTGCGGCCCCAATCCCCTGTAGGTCGCCCGGAAATGTACCGGGGAGCTCGCCAGCAGCCGGGTGCTTTCATAGTGCACCCATCCACCGAGCCGTTCCTGAACCTGCATTTTTGCCCAGTAATAAGGAAGGTGAAACCAGAGTCGAGCCGCCATGACGGCGACCGGATTCGCGGCGTCCAAAGAAAAAAAGAATACCCCCGGGGTCCCACTGCGCTCGTCACGCACGTAGGTGCGAAGGTTCAGTTCCGCGAATCGATGTGCGCCAGGCACGCTCCCCAGTCCGCGGAAGCGAATGCGGTCCATGGTGAACGGAACAATTCCGATCCATCCTGTCTTGGCGAAGCCGTCGACAATCAGACCCTTCGGCAACAGCGGAGCAATCACCTCCGGGGACACCGGCCAGTGGGCAAACAGCAGGCTGTGCCACCGCTGCGTCATGATCCATGGCCGCTCTGGGATGGCCCAGGGGCGATCTTCGATCATCGTGAGTGCGTCGCCCATATGCAATTGCGCTGCCCGGCTTGGAATTCCGTCCGCCGGGAAATATCCATTCTATAATCCTTCTGTTTCCCCTGGTCTGCTCAGACGGTTTTCTTCTGGCCGCTTCAGCACGAATGCGCATAAACGACTTATCTTCGGCCGCTTCGGGCTCGCCTGGGTGCGGCGGAGAGAGCGCTGATTCGCATTTGGAAATTCCCGCCGCTCCGATTCCAGCAATCGCCCCGGAGCGCAGAATTCGAATCGATGGTCACATCCCAAAACTGGATTCGCTGCGAGGAGCGGCCATCCTGCTTGTACTGATCTACCATGCCTACGGGGGGAGCGTCGATTATCGCACGTGGCATGGACCCTGCCGCTTTCTTGTCTATCTTTCACGTTACGGTTATACCGGCGTGGAACTTTTCTTTGTGCTCTCAGGATTTCTCATTACCAACATCCTGCTGTCCAGCAAACATAAACCCGGTTCCATGAAGACTTTTTACAAGCGGCGGGCATTGAGAATTCTGCCTGCTTATCTTGCGTTGCTGGTTGTGATCAAGTTGGGTCTCGGAGTGACCTGGAAATATATTCTGGCGTGTCTGCTTTACATCGCGAACATGGCCGGGCTGGTGGGAGCAAGATCCAGTGAGTATGCTCCGCTATGGTCGTTGGCCGTAGAAGAGCAGTTTTACCTTCTCTGGCCCTTTTGCGTCAGAAGAATGGAAACCAGATCCCTGCTCAAGCTGTCGCTAGGCGTGTGCTTCACCATGCCGCTTCTTCGCCTGGCGGCTGCAGCGGTTTCTTCTTCCATTGACATCCGATACAAAACGTACTTTATCGCGGATTATCTGTTGTACGGGGCGGCCCTTGCGATTGCACTCAACCTGAACATACTTCATAAAGGCAATATAGGCGCTGTGGTGAATTGGCTTTTGGGAGCGGGCGGCCTTCTGATGCTTGGCGTCGTTTATCTAGAGTACGTTCCAAATCACTCCCGGTACGCGATCATCCTGCTTCGCGCATGGGGTGTTCTTCCGTTCGTCTGGATCTATTCTGGCCTGGTGTTGCGGGCTGTTCAGCGCCATAGCTCCGGAGATGAAAGCTCGAACAGGGTGCTCGCATTCTTTGGCTACATCAGTTATGGACTCTATCTGATCCATGAGTTCTTGTTCCGCGAGTATGGAATCCTAACCTCCGGGACCCCGCTCGCCGCGCTGAGGGGCAATCTCGCGATGGTTACCGCCCGCTTTATCCTTGCCGGTAGTGTTTCCGTTTTCCTGGCCTACCTCTCACGACGTTTTTATGAGGAGTATTTCCTTCGCATGGGGCGAACAAGACTCAGCGCGTCCCAGCACTGATGGCCTGAACAAGAAAAGCTCTTCGGCGCACGTGGCAATCCCCGCCAGGGCCTTGTTCCTGAGAGCCGGGATGCATTTGCGTTACCCTTGAAGCCGAGATCCTGTACCAACGATTGAAGAGATTTGGACAAACCATGCCTGATCACAACAAGGTTCCTTTCCCCTCCACTTCCGGCGAGAACACGACCGATGTTTACGCGGTGCATGGGGCCGACCCGGAGGTGCTCGCCTATGCGATGGCGAAATACTCGCGGTCCGCGCTGTCGATGAAAGAGTCTCTCAGCGAGCTGAACGCGCAGCGGGCCGAGCAGTTCTTAAACACGTTCTACTTTCAATACGGCCATCGATCCATCGCGGACCTTGCGCACATCGCTTTGGCCGTGGAAAAACTTTCCTTGCTGGCCGCGATTGCCGTCGTCGATGAGCAACGCTGGGACGGTCAGGAACGTTCGACGCGATATCAAAACTTCCGGAAGAGTGGCTGGTTTACGCCCACGTTCGGAGGAAACGATGAGGCGCGGCAACTCTATACCGGCACGGTCCAGGAGCTTTTCCGCTCCTACGAAGAAGTTTCTCAGGGCGCCGTCCAACTGCTGCGGAGTCAGGTAGAGAAACCCTGCGAGATGAAACAGGAAGCGTACGAGCGCACGTTGCGGGCCCGCGCCTTTGACGGTGCGCGCTACCTTTTGCCGCTGGCCGCGAACACCTCTCTGGGGCAGATCGTAAACGCCCGTACGCTGGAGACGCAAATTTCACGGCTGCTTTCGCATACTCACGCGGAGCTTAGGCAGATTGGAGAGAAATTGCGGCACGCCGCGGTCAGTCCCTCCTGGAGCGTGCAGCGCCAGACGCTGGAAGCATTGCGGAGCGACATTGCGGCTGCCGACCCGGAGCTTGGCGACCGGGCCGCCGCATTGCTCCTGCGCGAAGTTCCCGTAGCTCCCACGCTGGTAAAGTATGCCCAGCCGTCCGATTACCAGGTGAAAACTCGCGCAGCCCTGGAAGAGGCGGCGAAGGACCTTATGGACGGCGATGAAATCGAGCAGGCGCCGCTCGTCGTTTTGATCGAACCAAGTCCGAACGCCGGAAAAGAGTGGGTCGAGATTGAAATCCTGACGACGCTGCTCTATGGCGCATGCCACTATCCCTATCGCCAGATACGCGAGCGTGTCTGTGCGCTTTCCAAGAGCAGGCGGGATGAATTGCTGCTGCTTGGCACCGAGCATCGCGGACGCCATGATGAGCTGTCGCGCGCCTTCTCGTCTGGCTATTCCTTTTGCTTCGACATACTGATGGATATCGGCGGATTTCGCGACATGCACCGTCATCGCCGCTGTGTCCAAACCATGCAGAGCTTTACCAGCCTGCACGGCTATGAAGTTCCCGAATTGCTGGCAAACTCCAGCCTTCGCGGTCCCTATGAGCAGGCGGTTCGCAGCGCCCATCGTGCCTTCAACAATCTTTCCCGGGCTGAAATTCCAGAGCCGACCGCTACGGCCCAGTACGTGCTTCCCTTGGGAACCCGCTGCCGGTCCCTTTTCAAAATGGATTTCGCCGAAGCTCTTTATATTGCGGAGCTACGGAGTGCTCCCCAGGGGCACATCTCCTATCGCAGAGTTGCCTGGGCCATGTATGAGGAGATTGCCAAGAGACATCCGGCGCTTGCAAAAACTTTCCGGGTCACGGACGTGAATGTTCCCACAGACCCGTTGCAGCGATAGTGCTCTCGAACGCACGCATTCCGGCGACTTATAGCCGCAAATAAATCTTGCACGCGGGCATCCCATTGCACAGGAGCGTTCTTTGCGTGGATGGCTTCACGCGCCTGGGTATCGTAGGCAACTCTTAGGTGCATTTCTACGCTCCTAATGCTCCAGTACAGTATTTTTTAATCTCTTCCGAAGGCTGCAAACCAATCTCAGATAACTAAGGAGTAGTTACCGTGCCCGACTCAACCTCCGCAAATCCGGAACTGAAGGATCGTATTTCCGACACTGTTGCCCAGACACGAAATAAAGTAACCGAGTTCGGCAGCACCGCCGCCGACAAGATCGATCAGACAATGACTTCAGCCGCCACTGGGCTCGACAGTGCGGCCACCGCAATCCACCAACGTGCCGACTACCTGCCCGGCGGACCGAAAGTAGCCAACGCGGCGCATTCCGCAGCCGAGAAGATGAGCGCCACGGCGGACTTTGTTCGCGAACATGACGTAAGCACCATCGTCGCGGACGTCGAGAGCCTGGTGAAAAGAAATCCGGGTCCGTCTCTTCTGTTCGCAGCTGCCATCGGCTTCCTCGTGGGCAGAAGCCTGACACGAGACTAGCTTGCTGGTTAACAGGAGAAATGGAATGGCACTCGTAGAGCGATCAGTCACAAATGTGCTGCAGGACATTGTCGGGAACATCCAGGCAATTGTCCGCTCTGAAGTTCGGTTGGCGAAACTGGAGGTTCGCGAGGAAGCGATCAAGGCGAAAGGTGCGGCGCTGTTTCTCGCAATCGGTGCGGTGTGCGGCGTATTTGCACTTCTGTTTTTGTTGTGGACAGTGGTCTATGCGCTGGCAATTGCAGTGCCTGTCTGGATCGCCACCCTGATCGTGACCTTTCTCGTGGGAATCGCTGCCGGCCTGACGCTGAACATCGGAGTAAAGCGGCTCAAAGCTGTCAATCCTCCCGATAGAACGATAGAAACCATGAAGGAGAATGCACAATGGATCAAACAGGCCAAACAGCAAATCAAATAGAAAACTTCATCGAGAACAAACGGGCCGATCTGGGCTCGAATCTGCAGGAATTGGAGCAGAAAGTTCGATCTGCGACAGACTGGCAACAGCACTTCCGCAAGAACCCTATGACCATGCTCGGCCTGGCTTTCGGCGGCGGTATCCTGCTGGCTACGATGGCTGGGCGGCGTTCCAGCGGATCCTATTCCGTCCATTCCAGGGCCAATTCCTCCGCGGATGACGGACGGCGCACCATCCACTCCTCACCCGCCAGGGACGCGGCGCTGGAGACCTGGGACACGATCAAAGGCGCTGTGATTGGAGTAGCCGCAGCGCGCTTCAAGGAGTACGCGGAGCAGATTCTTCCCGGATTCAGCTCGCAATACGACAAGATAGCTCAAACTCACCCCCGAGCCGTTTCGGCCTAGCGGGTCGCTCGCGCCACTCTTTGCAGGCCGGGGTGTGGCGCGAACACCCATATCTCGCGGGCCATCCCGCTCTGTACGCATCGCAATCCCCGCACGTCGAGTTAATTGCTTCGGCCTTCTCGCTTTAATGCTAAAATCCCGCCAGTAAACAAAATGCATGTCCAGGCGTCCGCGTTGTCCAGAGCGTCTCGTCACGACCTGGACGATCGAATTCCACACTCATACCCCGGAGCTTGTAATGGCAGACGATAAAGAGCGCACCCGCGCGATAGACCTGGCGCTTTCGCAGATTGAGAAGCAATTTGGCAAAGGTTCCATCATGCGCCTGGGCAGTAAAGAGGCGATTGTCCCGATCTCCGTCATCTCCACCGGATCCATTTCCTTTGACGCCGCTCTTGGCGTGGGCGGAGTCCCTCGCGGACGGGTAATCGAAATTTTCGGTCCAGAATCCTCCGGTAAAACGACCATTACGCTGCAGATCATTGCCGAGGCGCAGAAGACCGGCGGCATGGCGGCATTTGTGGACGCGGAACACGCGCTCGACCCCAACTACGCCCGCAAACTGGGCGTGGATGTAGACAACCTGCTGATTTCGCAGCCCGACTATGGGGAACAGGCATTGGAAATGACGGAAGCACTGGTACGGTCAGGCGCGATCGATGTGCTGGTGGTGGACTCCGTCGCGGCGCTGGTGCCCAAGGCGGAACTCGATGGGGAAATGGGCGATTCCCACATGGGCCTGCAGGCGCGCTTGATGTCGCAGGCGCTCCGCAAGCTGACAGGAACAGTGTCGAAGTCGCGCACATCTCTCATCTTCATCAATCAAATCCGCGAAAAGATCGGCGTCATATTCGGGAATCCGGAAACCACCACCGGCGGGCGCGCGCTGAAATTTTATTCCTCCGTGCGCGTGGACATTCGTCGCATCGCCGCCGTGAAAGAAGGCGATGTTGTCGTGGGCTCCCGCACCAAGATCAAGATTGTGAAGAACAAAGTTGCCGCGCCGTTTCGCGAGGCCGAATTCGACATTCTTTACGGGGAAGGCATTTCGCGCGAGGGCGATGTGCTCGACCAGGCCGTGCTGCACAACATCGTAGAGAAATCCGGCGCCTGGTACAGCTTCTCGGGCGAACGGATCGGCCAGGGCCGCGAGAATGTGCGGCAGTATTTCAAGGACAACAAGGAGACGTTTGCCAGGGTGGAAGGCGCTCTGCGCCAGAAGCTTGGGATCGCCGGCAGGAGCGAAGCGCCCGAGCTGCCGCCTGTCCCGGTCAACGGCGCAGCCAGCGCGCAAGAGGTTGTGAAACCGCGTCGATAGCGGTTCGCCAGGAACCGGACGCCAGGCGTGACGTAGAGGATTGCTCCTCCAAAACGCCTGGCGTTCTGTCACCCGTCGCGCCGGACGGCAGTGTGATTCTACAACTGGACTGCTCGCCTGCCATCTCGCCGGAATCGGTCTGTTTGCACGGCGGAAGTGATCCCCATACAATCCAGTTGACGTGAATACAGTCCGCGCGATCTATCCCGGCACTTTCGACCCATTGACCAACGGTCATCTTGACCTGATTGCGCGCGGCTCGAAAATTTTCGACCATCTGGTCGTCGCGATCCTGAACAACTCCGAAAAACAGCCTTTGTTTCCAGTAGCGGAGCGGGTCGAGATGATCTTCGACGCGACGCGCGAGTTCGGGAACATTTCGGTCAGCACCTTCGATGGTCTGCTGGTGGAATTTGCCCGCCAGCAGCAGGCGCAGGCGCTGCTACGGGGCATCCGGGCCATCAGCGATTACGAGTATGAGTTTCAGATGGCGTTGATGAACCGGCGTCTGGCGCCCCAGCTTGAGACGGTATTTATGATGCCGGCGGAGAAATATTCCTACGTCAGTTCGCGGCTGATTCGAGAAGTTTTTCGCCTCGGTGGGTCGGTCGAGGGTCTGGTGCCTCCGGCTGTGGTGGAACGGCTGCAGGCGCGCGTTTCTCTCGATCCCGGCAACCCCGGCGACCGCATCCCGTCTAAGCCGTAGGCGCGAAGCATCCGCGCTTGCCCAATCCAATTCCTGAGAAATAACGCACGCGGAGAGGAGTCCCATTGCTCTGGTTTTTGCGTGACTATCCGCTGGCTGCAGTGGTCCTGCGCGCGGCCACGCTGGCGTTTGAAGCCCTGCTCCTCGGAGGGCTGGTCTTCTGTGCTGGCGTGATTCCCGGCGCATTCCCGCCCGCAGATTCCTTTGCGCGTCGAGCGTTGCGGCTGCTGCGGATTTCCGCCGCCGGGCTCGCTCTTACGCAGATTGGGTTCGTTGCGCTGGATAGTGAAATGCTGATCCACTCCGGCATCCAGCACTGGGCCGATCTGATATCGGCCAATTACTTTGTTGCCGGCGCACTGCTGGTCCTCACTTCAGTCGCCTTCCTACTACATAATCGGCGGACACTGCCCCGCAAGCTGCCCTGGCTCCTGTACGTGGTCCCACTCGTCTTCGCAACGGTCTGGACAAGCCATGCGGCTTCCC
>DAHVZT010000054.1 GCA_027323885.1 Acidobacteriaceae bacterium | reverse complement strand
GCCAGACGGCGTGGCTAAGTCCTTCCACATCGGCCCGCACGCGCCGGCGCTGCAGCCTCAGGACATTGAATTGGTTCACCAGCTCTGGCTGAAGTTTCGCCGCGATCCATCCATGCAGGAACTGCATCATAGCGACATCGTGACCTACGCGTTAGCCCGGCTCGCTGCGGAATATAAGGCAAACCAGTCAAACGTAATCCATGGGCTGCGCTATTCCATTGAAGAGTCCACCGTTGGCGCAGCTGCGAAATCTGATGGCCATGCACTAAGTCGTGCAGTGGAATCCTCCAATGATCCACCTTTATAAGCTCGAGGATCTTTTTTGGTGCCCATTGTTCGAGAGCGGTCATTTGCGCTTACCTCTAATAGTTATGTATGGTGAAAGAGTCAGCTATTCGTCCTACTGCATTTACCGTGCATAGCTGATCGGTTAGGATGAGCTGATAACTCCAGGAGGAATTGTGGATTTCGATCACGTAATTGAAGTAATCGACGCAGAAATCGAACGACTGCAGCAAGCACGCGCTGTGCTAGCCGGGACGGGCTCGAAACGTGGACCCGGACGCCCCAAAGCTGCAGCCGCACATAAGGCGGCTGCAAGCCACGTTGCCCACCCCTCCACACGTAAACGCCGTCTTTCGCCGGAAGGGCGCAAACGGATTGCGGAAGCGATGCGCAAGCGGTGGGCGGAACGCAAAAAGCACAGGGAAGCTCAAAGCAGCAAGGCAGCAAGTAATCGTTCTCAAGGCCCGGGCAAGCCAGGGCTCGCTTCTGGCTTGTCACGTCCACATACGGAAGAGATTCGCCTCAGCCGTTCCGGTGCATTTCACTCATTGCATCGCTTACTCTCAGCGCCGACCGTCAGCACGCAACTCCATGCCTCAGATCAAATCGCGCTGCCGAAGCTTGCGAGTGGCGATCGATCGGTCCGCATTGCTTGTGCAATGCTCGGGCAAAAGTTACTGAACGTGGTTTTCAGTCGGAGCCGGGATCTCACCGTGGCTGGCGTTACTCGAGATGCACCGCTTGTCTCCCGATTGAATCCTGGCGAGAAGCTGTCGAGTTGCCTGGTGGTCTGGACTAAATTGAAGCACCCTCTGAAGGGTTTCACTTGCAGCCGATTTCTCTCCCAGTTGGCACTGTAATAGAGCCAGATTGTCACCCAAATCCACTAGGTCCTGATTGCGGGCAAAAAGCTCCTTCCACACGATTTCAGCCTGATTCAGCTTGCCCGAAGAAGCAAGTAAAACGCCAACGTCGTTCGCTACGTAAACATTTGCCGGATCGACTTGGTAGCCTTTCTCCAGAAACTCCGCCGATTGCGTAACGTCTCCCCTCAACCGCGCTATGAAGCCCAATGCGGAAAGAACTTCGCTGTCGTTTGGGTTGCCTTGCAATGCTTTCTGAAGCAAATCCCAGGCGTTCTTCATCGCATCAGGATCGCCCTTCAGGCCTACTTTATAAAAGGCAAGCCCGAAGCTTCGAACGGACGGTCGTTCGCCTATTCCAGGTACTGGCATAAGCGTTCTGTCATGGTCTGCTGGTTGGGCTTCCGGGGCATGCTCGCCCTCCTGCTGTGTGCGCAGAATGCGGTGGTCCGTAACCTGTGCGTGCGGGATGTCCGAGGTGGAGGACTTTGGCATGTGGCAGATGGTGCAGTCGGGAACATTGCTGTAGTGCGAAGATGCAAACAGTGGCTGAGAATGGCAGGCCAGACATTTCGCCCTGTAATATGAACTTCGCTCAGAGGGTGCTGGCGTGGAGTGAGGATCGTGACAAGTCGTACATGACATGCGCCCTCCGCTACTTCGCTTGCATTCACTCATCGCCAAGGCTTCTACCTGGCTAACGGCGCGGCCTGTACTTCCCTGCTCTCCTGTATAGATGAAGTATGAAACGTCGTCCGACAGGCGATCTCCAGATTTGAAATCCAATAGGCTTTTACCCCGTCGAGCAACGGACGTCTCAGATTCCAGATGACATCTCAAGCAGATTGAATCCCGCTCCAAGGGACCGAGCTTGGAAAGCACCAATAGGCCTCCCTTACCATGGTGGAGCACATGTGCGGTCGTGTCGCCATGACAAGCCTCGCAGGTGATACCGCCATGGAGAAATGGAGGGCCGCTGTAGTGGTTGACGGTGCCTGAGTCTTCCTTCCGGACGCCGCTCATGTGGCAGATGAGGCATTGCGAGTTCAATGGCAGCGCCGATGGCATCTCTTTCGCCTGGAGATAACCGGGGCGAAGATCATAGCTGGATTTGGCTGCGTAATAACTCAGAGGAGCTTCAAACAGATAATCGTCTCGGGAGTAAATGAAGGATGTACCTTGGCGTCCTGAGCCGAAGAAATATTGCAGCCTGTATTGCCCGGAAAGCGACGGGTTGCCGGCGCGCTTGTATGTAAGAAGTACATTTCCGTTCTCTATCTTTATCCGATAGGTTATTCCGGACGAGGCCTGGGTAAACGCTCCCGGGACCGCAGCATTGATTGCCGGGCCGCTGGCGTTTGCCATCGTAGTCTCGATGTAACTTCGGTAGATTCCTTTGTGGCACTGCGCACACGCATGATCCGCCCCGCGCACTGTGTCGATGGCCGATGCGTGGCCGATGGTACTTAGCGCAAACACAAGGCATGCTTGCGCAAACTTGGATAAGGAATGGAGCACGGTAACTTCCGGGTTAAAGAGTCAATTGCCGCATTCCGAAATGCGCTTTGGTGAGCCGGTATTCTCCATCGTACATCGCCGCAGCTTGCCTTCGGCTCAATGCCCACCGGTCAGCCCAGTTTGCGCATTTCGGGTGCTCGAACAGACGAAACACCTCAGTGGGATTGCGGGTAATCTGCGCGAACGGTCACAATTTCATAGGGGTGGACTGGCACCTCTACGGAATCACCGTTGGTCACTTGCAACGCAGGTCCTTGTGGCTGCTCCATCAAGTTCGTCTGTTGAGCCGATATCGCTCCTTTTGGCAGATGCACCGTCACGCTTCCGGTATTGCCTGCCCATTCGTAAAAACGAAGAATAAGACTGTTGGAATTTTCCGCTTTTTTCATGGCCGTTAGAACGACGTTGGTTGGCTGCAGACCGGCAAAGGAATACTCCAACGGCATCGATCCTGAATGCGCTTCCACCTGTTGAGCCATAAGTTTGTAGTTGTACTCATATCCGTGCCGCACAGTGAGCGCCGTTTTCCAATTTCCACCATGGGGGTAAAGAGCATAGCTGAAGTGATGGTGCCCGCGGTCCGCATTCGGATCAGGTGAAACCGTGGCACGAAGCAACGATAGACGCATCACGTTTCCAACGGTGTTGTATCCATACTTTGACTCATTGATCAAACTGAATCCATGCTGCTCGTCGCCGAGGTCCGCCCAACGCAGCGCCGGTACTTCAAATTTGGCTTTTTCCCAGCTATTGTTGCGCGTGGTAGGCCGCTGAATGGTTCCGTAGGGAATCTCATAAGTCGCCATACCGCTGGAGGCGGCCAGCGGAAAAGATGCCTTGAGAAGAACATGCGTCTCGTGCCAGTCGATATCGTTCGTGACATCCACTTCGTCGGCCCCACGGTAGAGCGTAATGTCCTGCACGAAGTGCGAACTTTGCCATGTTCTGCTGACCCTTATGACAGCGCGCAGTGGCCCATTCTCCACTAGCTTTACGGAATCAGCCATATCGAGATTTGTAAATGTCTTTTCATACTCTGGGTTCAGGTTCCAGGCGTCAAAAGCCTTCGGCTTGTCCTCAAATGCAATCAATTGGTTTCCACAGCTATGGGGAGCCAGGGCTTCGAAGTTCGCGGCTTTGTTGTAGAGACTTGTAATACACCCGGTATGAGGATCTACGGTCACCTTGAGCTTGGCATTTTCAAGCGTCATTCCGTTGGCCTTGAGGTCAGTTGCAAACGGTTTTTTGCCGGGGATGACGTGCAATACCTGATAGCCAAGCGATGGCACATCCGATGCCTGAACCAACAGGTGGAATGTGTTCGTCTGCTTGTCGGTTGAAACCACTTCCGAAGGCACCACGCGATTGTGCGCGTCCAGCACGGACACCCCGGCTGGAGCGGCACTCGGCATTTCAACGCTGACGTTGAGAGTTCCGGAGCGTTTCCATCCTAGCGGGTTGAACACGATGACGGGAACAGAACCGGCAGCGCGAGTGTCGATTCGAGACTGGAGGGTCTGCAGCGCCTTGGCAGATGCCTCATTCGTGGCCCAGCGCACCTGATTATAGTCGCGCTGCGCATCCTGGTAGATGATGCCGATCCCTGATCCTGCGGCGAGATCATGGAACTGATTGAACACCACTTGCTTCCATGCGTCCGTTAACTGGGCCGCCGGGTAGGAGAGCCCGTCCAGCCATGCAAGCGAGGACAATTTCTCGGCGTTCAGGACCCATTCCTCACTCTGGCGCATGTTCCGCTTGTGGTGCGATTGTGTCGTGTAGACTCCGCGGTGGTACTCCAGATACAACTCGTCTTTCCAGGTGGGAATGGTGACTCTGCCCGCGGGCGGCGCGGGAAGTGCGGAGTTTCCTTTTGCGGTGGAAGCATAGTTCCAGGTCGGGGATTCCGGAGCAATTTTCTTCTCAATGTCACTGAAAAACGTCTGGGCAATTCCAAATTTCATTTGAGGTACGACATTGTCGGGCTGCATCCAGTGCAAGCCCTCATCGAGCACGGTACGTGTCGGGCCGCCTCCATGATCGCCTACCCCATACAGGTCCATCATCTGCAACATGCCAGGCGCGAGTGTTCTTGCTTTGACCAGATCATTCGAGAGCCGCACAGGATTCAATGTGCTATTTCCATATCCGTTGGGAAAATATGTCAGCACCTTGCTTCCATCGGGAGACTCCCACCAAAACAGCTTCAACGGAAGTTGGTTTGTGTCATTCCACGACATCTTCTGGGTGACGAAATAGTCGATGCCGGATCTTTTATAAATTTGAGGTAGCTGCCAGTTGTACCCGAAGGAGTCCGGGTTCCATCCGATGCGAACATCCACGCCATACAGCCGCTTGAAGGTCTGCTTTCCGATCAGCAGTTCCCTCACCTGCGACTCACCGTCTGGCAGGTTCAGGTCTGGTTCAACCCACATGCCACCGACTACTTCCCACCGGCCTTCCTGAATGCGCTTCTTGATTTCCGCATTCATGTCGGGATATTTATCAGCCATCCACTGGTTGTACTGCGCGGCAGATTGGGTGTAGGTGTAGGTCGGGTATTCGTTCATCAATTGGAGCGCAGTTCCAAAGGTGCGTCTTACTACGTCGACCGTTTCCGTCCAGGGCCATAGCCAGGCTGCGTCAATATGCGAATTCCCGGTCAGGTGGAAGGTCGCCTGGTGCAATGTAGGTTTAAGTGGTTCCAGATCGGCTTGCGCCTTGCGGAGGGAATCGTCAAATTGCTGCTGATGGCTCCCATCCAGGGCCTGCAAATTGACGTCGCCGATCGCTTTTTCCAGCGTTGCTTTGTCCGCGGACACATTGCTGGAAACGCTCGGAATAAGGAGTGCCGCAGAAACGAACTCGGTGTACATATCTCCCGGATTGGGCCGGTTCGGAGCAAACTCAATGTGCATGCGGCCGGGCGGTATTGTCTTCGGCCGCTCACTTTTGTCGATTCTGACGGCCACCAGCACGGTCTGACCAGGCTTTGCGGAGTCGAATAAAACGATCGGCTCCATGTGTTCCCCCTGGGCGACGCGTCGACCGTTGAAGTAAACGATGACTCCGCTGCGTCCCCAGGATTGAATAGAAATACGAGCGCCTGTGAGGTCGTAGCCCTCCAGCGTTTTCGGAACTTCTATGCGCTTTCTCAGCCACACCACATCAGTAGTATCCGTTCGATATGGCGTCTGGATCTGTTTCCAGGAAGAATCGTCCAGAGACTCGGACTGCCCGTTCTGCACGTCTCCTGTGTGATAGCGCCAGGTATTCAAAGGAAGAGAGCTGAACTTCGAGAGTCTCTCGATGACAGTTTGCGAATTGCTGGAGAGCGATTTCAAAGCAGCCGCCGTTTGCTGCGGCGCGAATCTGCCAAACTGCTGCGCGGAAAGTATCGTGACGGAGAGCAGAACCGGCAGCAGGAGGGCGACAGCTTGGAGACTACGGCGTAGCGATCTGGTGCGCAGGACTCGGATGAACACGGCAGGGCTCCTATAAGCTTTCTGCATCCACAGGGATGGCATCTCCGCAATGCGGGACGGAGAGGCGTGCTTTGACTGCATCGGGCGAATTATATAGCACGAAAAACGCGAATGGGAACCTTACCATCGCGAAGTGCCGAGAGGCCCTTATTCAGCGACTAAATGGTGGGGAACAAATGAAGGTTTCCGCTAATGGGCTTCGTTCTTGATCTTCTCGTCTTCCATCGCACGTTTGGATTCCTGAGCCATCGCATCATCCTTGAGCTTGCCATAGATCTGCATCTCGTTGTGCGCGTCCGCAGTTCGGCCCTGCGCACGATAGGCATTTGCAAGCAGGAAATGGATGGAGGGTTCCTCCGGACTGGCTTTCTCGGCCGTCATCAGATCGGGCACGGCCTCAGCGGGTTTGCCTTCAAGAAGGAGCGCGCGGGCCCGGTCTACACGGGCCTGCATCAAAGTCGGACAGCGATGGATCGCGCCATCCAATTCTGCGATCGCCTCTTCCGGCGAGCCATGCAGGGCGAGCAGGCTGTTTGCCATCTTCCAGCGCGCCTCGCAGTTATTTGGATCGTTGACGAGTTCCGCCTGAAACTCCTTGCGTGCGGAAGTCCACTTCCCCAGCGTCCAGAATTCGTTGGCCAGGTGTTCATGAGTTCCTGGTTCCGTGGGTGCGGCCTTGACAGCTTTGCTGAACGCACCCAGCGCTCCATCTGTGTTCCCCATGCTCTGCATGATCTCTCCCGCAATTTCCTGAGACAGAAAAGAATTTGGGTCGATCTCGCTCACCTTGGCCAAAGATTGCTCGGAAAGCTGAAGGTATGCGTTGCCCAGCAAATACCAGGCCTGTTGGTTTTTGGGGTTGTGAGCAATCAGTGTACGCAATTGCGTCACTGCGCCCTCGTAGTCATGAATGTTCACCAGGTCGCGGGCAAGAAGCATGCGCGCAAAATCGTCTTTGATATTGCCCTTGACTGCTGATTCCAGCGGTAACTTCGCCTTTTCATATTCGCCCATCTCGAAATATGCGGAGCCCAGCAAAGCCTCCGCGGAAGTCATGTGCGGATTGATTTTCAAGCCTTTCTCGAGAACGGCTGCAGCTTCTGGAAACTCCTGCTGCTGGTAATACAGCATTCCCAGATTGTTATATGCCGCGGCCAATCGAGGCGCCAACTTCAACATCGCCTTGTATTTCAAGATTGCGGTTGCACGATCGCCGTTTGCCTGAGCAGATTGCGCCTCTGCATAGAGTTGCTGGACCGCCGGACTGACGGCCGAGGTTTGGCCGGCACCATACAGGGTGGACAAGCGGGCGATCCCTACAAGGACGCACAGAATGACGGCCATGCGGCCTTTTAAGGATTGCGCTCTTCTGATCTCCATATCGGCCTGATTATAGTGCGACGCTCGGGTGCCGTTGAATCCGGATGCCGTCTCGACATTTTCAAGCGCACGGCCGCCATGAAAATCCAGCCGTTTCCGTTCAGAATGCGCGAACTTCTCCTGCGAGATGCAACCGGAGCATTCGGCTTCCCGGAACTCGTGCACCGGACGATCGTTCATGCGGCCCAGAGAGCGCGAATGTCTTTGCGCGGAGACTTTTAAAAATACCTTGACAACGGATATGGATGTTTAATACCTTTCCTCTCCTAGAGCGTTTCGGGGCTGTGTTCGCTCCCAACGTGGGAACGTTTCCATACATCACGGGTTCATAAAAACTCGATTCTAGCGACGCTACACTCATTTGGACTTTCGGAGGCGAAAAATGATCGGAATCTTGGGTAAATCGAACAATGCTTGGATGAGCAGAGTCGGACGCTACACACCGTTTCTGATTCTGTGCGTGTTCCTCTCACTGCCCACCCTCAGGCTCGGCGCCCAGGCCGTAGGCGGCGTAAACGGCACCGTAACGGACAGTGCGGGAGCCAGTGTCGCAGGCGCCAATGTGACAGCCACAGACCTGTCCACCCACGTCTCCTCTCATGCAGTCACGTCCTCGGTCGGCACCTACACCATCACCGCGCTTAATCCGGGCCATTACGATGTCAGCGTAGAAGCGAGCGGCTTTAAAAAAGGCGTCCAAACCGGCGTGACGGTGGAAATCGCGAAGCAATCCACTGTCAACTTCCAATTGGCTCCCGGCACCACCAGTCAAACAGTTCAGGTCGCGGCAAGCGCGGTTTCCCTGAACACCGAGCAGCCGGAAATTGGGACAACTCTCGAGCCGGAACTGGTCAAGACCGCCCCAATCGAAATCAATGGCATGGCCCGCCAGATTGACTCGTTTGTCTTTCTCGCGCCGGGCGTTCAAGGAAATACCTTTGCTAAAAACATAAATGGCGGCGTGAATTTTGAGAGTGAAATTCAGTTCAACGGTATTCCCGTCCCGCAACCTGAGACGCAGGGGTACCAGACCAACTTCAATCCTCCGTATGAAATGGTGAATGAATTCCGCGTGGACCGGTCAACCTTCTCCGCGCAGTTCGGCCTGGCCCAGGGCGCCGTCACTTACAACATGGCTTCCGGAACGAACCATCTCCATGCCGACGGCTTCGAAATCCTGCGCAATCAATTGTTTGATTCCAGCGGATTTTTCCCCACCAACTTCGACTCAAAAGGCAGACCGATTCCGCCGGTGGACCAGCAAAACGACTATGGCTTTACGGTGAGCGGACCAGTTGTCTTCCCAAAGCTCTATAACGGAAAGGACAAGACCTTCTTCCTGTTCAGCTTAGACAAATTCAAGCAGAACATCGCGCAGACCGCGATCGGAACTGTGCCGACACCTGCGATGAAGGGGGGAGATTTCAGCAGCTTCGTGGATTCCACCGGCAAGCAAATCCCAATCTTCGATCCCTTAACCGGCAAGCCCTTCCCCGGCAATATCATTCCGTTCAATCGCTTCAGCACGCTGGCCAGGTCCATCCTGCCGCTGATTCCCAATCCGGACCGCGCAGGGGTGGTCCACGGGCTGCAAAGCAACAAATCTCCAGCCGTCACTTCCCTGCCGATCAATCAACTTCTCTGGGGCTACACGCTGGACCATAACCTCAGCAGCTCTCAGAGCATCCATTGGAGCCAGTGGCGCGATACCCGCACAACGTCAGGGTTCGACTACGCACCTATCGTCGCGCCGAGCAATGAGTTGCAGAGCGAGAAGACGCTGCCCTATATCGGTTCCGGATTCCTGCTCAATTACGTTAAAACGGTGCGGCAGAACCTCGTGATGACGGCTGGCGCAGACTGGATTGGGGAAATCAACAATCAGTTCGATGCGCGCAAGGGCGTCAACTTCCCCGGAGTGATCAATAGCGTCATTTTCCCGAACGTAACCTTCGACGGACAGAATGCAGATACCAACTGGGGAACTGCAGGCGGCTGGATCCAGTCCATCAACCGTAAACTCGGCATTGCGATCGTGAACAACTGGCTATGGACCAAGGGACGCAACACATTCAACATTGGTGGCGAGTTCCGTCGCACCTATCAAGACGATAATGAGTGTCAACAGTGCGGTGGTACTTTCAACTTTACCCAGCGCACAACCTCGACCCCGGATACAACCGATCCGAACTTCGGCACTTACGGAAGTTCCTTCGCCAGCTTCCTTCTGGGACAGGTGGACTCCGGAGTTCGCGTCTTCGCAAATGAGTTGAAGCTCCGCAATGCGGACTTGTCGCCTTACATTCAGGACGACATCAAAGTCAACAACCGGCTCACCGCGAACGTCGGACTGCGCTGGGACATCATGGTTCCCTTCACCGAGAACCACAACCAGATCGTTTATCTCGATCCCACCGCCCCAGACCCTGGAGCGGGCAATCTGCCGGGCGGCGCCACGAAGTTCGGGCATTGCGTTGGCTGTGCCGGGCTCACGCGTGCCGATATCCACTGGGCCCATATCGGACCCAGACTCGGCTTCTCCTACATGGTGAATAACAAGACGGTCGTGCAGGGCGGATTCTATCTCGACTTCCTGGACGGCGGCGCTTATGAGTATGGAACGAGCAAAGTCGCGGTCAACTACGGCAACCTGCTGAACGGAGAATTCCACCGCAACTCCACCGCGACCAACGTTCCCGGTTATGGGGATTGGGATACCCATCCCATGCCCGATCCGCCGCCGGTGCCCTTTAGTCCTTCAATCGGAAACGGAAACGTCATCCATTCCTTCAATCCCAAGAAAGATGGGATGGCCCCTTATAACGAATCGTGGAATGCGAGCGTACAGCGGCAGCTTCCCTGGAACATGTTCATCACCATTGCGTACGTCGGCAATCATGATGTCCACCTGCCGTCCCAGTTGAACCCTCCGAACCAGCCCAATCCGTCCGTGTTGAGATACGGTCCACTTCTCGGGGCTCTGGTGAACTCTCCAGGTGCGGTGGCTGCAGGTATCAAGAACCCATATCCCGAGTTCTTGAGTCAGTTCGGTTCCTCCGCTACTGTGCTCCAGGCGTTGTCCACCTATCCCCAGTATTCAACGGTCATGAACAACTTCGACCTGGCTGGCAGCACGTCCTATAACGCGCTGCAGGTACAGGCGGAAAAACGGTTTACCAATGGCATCAGCTACCTGGCCGATCTGACTTTGTCGCGTAATATGTCAAACGTGGACAGCGGGTTTTCCTCGTTCG
Source organism: Acidobacteriaceae bacterium (assembly GCA_027323885.1). Classification (GTDB taxonomy): domain Bacteria; phylum Acidobacteriota; class Terriglobia; order Terriglobales; family Acidobacteriaceae; genus JAKAAZ01. The sequence goes on along the minus strand of DAHVZT010000054.1, from coordinate 53,481 downwards.
CAAGTCTGCCGGAAAACAAATACAACCAGAAAGCGGAGTTCACCGTTTCCGGCCTGGACCAGAAATATCTGGTCAACCTGGTTGGGACCTATGAACTGCCGATCGGACCGGGACAGAAGTATCTAAACTCCAAGGGCATTTTGGGTCAGATCGCCGGAGGATGGCAGGTAGGTGTCATTGCCAACTACGACGGCGGTACACCGTTTGGAGCCTATGACAACTACAATCCACTTGGAAACGGGTTCGATCGCCCCAACGTTGTTCCGGGCGTTAAGAGAAAAACCTTCAGCTATAACCGTTCGATCGCCTATTTCACCGGAAAACTGAAAACGCAGCCCGTCCAGTTCACTACCAACGCCTTCGCTTTGACGGCCCCGTTTGCACTGGGCAATGCTGTGCGGAACTATCCTTCGCTTCGAAATCCTGCCTACTACAACGAGAATGTCGACGCGATGAAATATTTTCACCTGACCGACAAGGTACTTATTACCTTGCGAGTGGATTACTTCAACATATTGAACCGAGTGCAGTTGAACGGTCCCGACACCAACGCGAGCGATTCAACCTTTGGTCAGATAACGAATCTAGGCCAAGCCAACTCCAACCGGCAAGGTCAGGCTACCTTCCGGCTGGAGTTCTAAACCTAGCGGCGGGAACAATGGCCGGTGGAAAATCTCCTCCGGCCATTGCCTTTTGCGGCCAGGATGAAGTTCAACGTCGCTGCTGGATCGGACCAGGCAGGCAGCGGGTGCGCGATATACTGGACCGAGAACCGACCCCGTTCCCCAGTTGTAGCCTATGCGAAGTACGCAATTGCGCCATCATCCTGAACCGCAGCGCGCTCTTATCCGGTTGGCCCGTACCAATTCAAGTATCAGTTGGGCCACGCGCCTGGCTGTTCTCTGGGTCTTTCTTCTGCTCGCTCCCCCTACTCCTGCGAATTGCCAAGACAGCCTGCAGGATGCCCGCGCGCAGGTAGCCCAGAAGGAGCTTACCAAGGCCGAGCAAACAGTGCGCGCATACCTTGCGAAGAGCCCAGACTCTGCCGAGGGCCACTTCCTGCTGGGTTATATTCTGAACGCGGAACATAAACCTACGCGTTCGCTTGCGGAATATACAACCGGCGCGCGGTTCCACCCACCAAGCGCCAGCGATTTGCTGGTCGTGGCGGCTGACTACGTTTACCTCCACGATTACAGCGACGCCGATAAATGGCTCACCATGGCCACGCAATGGAACCCTGGCGATGCACTGGGCTGGTATCTGCTTGGGCGGACAAAATATAACGAAAATCGTTTTCAGGAAGCGATCGACGCCTTCCGCAAGTGCCTTCAGCTCGATCCGAAGAATGTTCGCGCCGAAAGCAATTTAGGTTTGTCCTACGAAGGCTTAGCGGACGATGCTAGAGCGCAGCATGCTTATGTAACCGCGATCCAATGGGAAACTGAGCTGTCGCTTCCTGATCCTCAGCCATATCTGAATCTCGGAATCCTGCTGGCACGGGACGGCCAAAATGCGCAGGCGATTCCCTATTTGCAAAAAGCTGTGGAATTGGCTCCTCAGAATCCTAAAGCGCGCGAGCAGCTTGGCCGCGCTTATGAAAAAATGCACATGTTGCGCAAAGCTCAATCGGAGTTGGAGAAAGCTGTACTGCTGGCGCCCAGCGTGTCCGCCCTGCATTTCCAGCTGGGGAGGGTCTATCACGAAGAGAAGAATGAGGACATGGCTAAGAAGGAATTTGCGGCCTGCGCGGCCCTGAATGGATCGAAATCCACCGATACAGATGAAACGCCAAATCCGGATAGTCCGCATTAATTCCGGGGGCCAAATTCGACTGTGGGATGTTCGCCTTCAATCCGCGGTGCTGGGGGCAGCTTGAGAAGATACCTCGTCGCTCCTTTCCATCCGATTGCAACGGCGATTCTACTGTGCCTGCCCATGCTTATCGGCGCGCAGACTCCCGATAAGTCCGGCACCAAAGCATCCCCAGACTCCACATCGAAGATTTCCGTTTACCCGCCAACCAAGGACCATGCCGGACCGGCATGGTTCATCGATGTTGCCGACAAGGCGGGTCTTCATGCTCTCGACACCAACGGGGACGTTCATTCCAAGCGATACATCCTGGAGTCCACAGGCAGTGGGGTCGCCGTTTTTGATTATGACAACGACGGCTGGCCCGACATTTTCCTGGTCAACGGCAGCGTCCTTCCGGATTCTCCGCCGCGCGGGAATGATGCCCCAACCGACCGCTTATTCCATAACAACCACGATGGAACCTTTACAGATGTTACGGCGCGGGCCGGCCTGCTCAGTTCTGGATGGGGACAGGGAGTATGCGTGGGAGATTACGACAATGACGGCTATGAAGACCTGTACGTAACCAGCTACGGCAAGAACCACCTTTACCACAACCAGGGAAACGGAACCTTCAAAGAGGTCGCTCAGGAGTCGGGCGTGGCCGGCAGCGGAAAGGAATGGGGAACCGGATGCGCATTCGTCGATTACGACAGAGATGGGAAGCTTGATCTTATCGTTTCAAATTATGTGCAGTTCGATCGGCAGAACACCCCAGGGCCCGGCCAGGCACCTTTCTGCACGTGGAAAGAGATGCCGGTTTTTTGTGGTCCGCGTGGCCTGCCGAGCTCTCCCAATATTCTGTATCACAACCTGGGTGGCGGGAAATTCGAGGATGTAAGCAAATCTAGCGGCATTCAAAAAACGACAGGACACTACTGCTTTAGCGTCTCCACGTTGGATTATGACGACGATGGCTGGCCTGACGTTTATATAGCATGCGATTCGACACCCTCCATTCTGTACCACAATAACCACGACGGCACATTTACCGACGTCGCTCCGGATGCGGGAGTGGCCTACGACGGAGATGGCCGCGAACAGGCTGGGATGGGATCGACCATCGGCGATTATGACAACGACGGACGTCTCGATATCTTCAAAACCAATTTTTCCGACGACACCTCCACACTCTACCGGAACAATGGTGATGGCAGCTTCTCAGACGCAACGTATCAGGCCGGCCTCAGCCTCAATCGGCAGTACCTTGGCTGGGGAACAATGTTCATGGACATCGACAACGATGGTTGGTTAGACCTTTTGCTGGTCAATGGGCATGTCTATCCGCAGGTGGATAGCGGGAAGACAGGCTCGACCTACCAGGAGCCGCGCGTTCTGTACCACAACGTTGCTGGCAAATTCCAGGATATTTCGAACAAGTCAGGGCCCGGTATTACCGTTCCTGCATCGAGCCGCGGACTTGCGATTGGCGACCTGTGGCTCGATGGACGCCTTGAAGCGGTGGTGAATAACATGAATCAACAGCCGATGCTTCTGGTGAACCTCGCGCAGAATGAAAACCATTGGCTGGAAATACGCCTGGTCGGAACCTCGTCCAATCGGGATGCGATAGGTGCTCGCGTCGTGGTGTACGCAGGCGCTCACAGGTGGGTAGGCGAGCTGCGGAGCGGCTCGAGCTTCGACTCCAGCAATGCTTTCCAATTGCACTTTGGACTTGGAAGCCTACGGGCTGTGGACCGCATTGAAGTGCGCTGGCCCAGTGGCTCCACGGAAGTGTTCAAGGGTGTCATCGCCGGCCAGTTGATCACCCTGAAAGAGGGTACAGGAGTTGGCGGTACAAAGCCCCTGCGGAATCGCTGACCTGAATCGTCGCTCTCCGTTGCAGAGGCTTCTGGTTAGTAGCGTTGCCCTCGTATTCCGGACCGGCTGTTATTTTTGTGCCTGCCAAAAACCGGCCCCGCGATTGCCGTACTCCACGCGTACAGTATTGATGGAATATGGGCCCACTGGCACAGTCATCTGGTTGCCCGCAACCGGAACCGGAAGTCCATTGGCGTGCTCCATCAGGTTGGTTGTGACCGCCGCGCTCGCACCAGCAGGAACCTGGATTCTCGCGTCTGTTTTCCTTCCGGCCCACTCGTAAAAGCGCAGGATGAGTGAGTCTCCGTCTTCGCTCTTCTTCATTGCGGTCAGCACCAGGTTGCTGGGATGAACGGTCACAAACGAGTGCGTTGAGGGCAGTTCGCCATCATGCTGCTGCGTCTGCATCGCGTGCAGCCTGTAGTTGAAAGCGTACCCATGCAGGACCGTATCGGCTTGCTTCCAGGTCCCGGCGTGTGGATACAGCGAATAACGAAAGTGCTGAGGACCGCGATCGGCATCCGGATCGGGCCACACTGGAGAGCGCAGCAGCGACAAGCGCAATACATTCCCCTTCACATCGTAGCCGTACTTGGAATCGTTGATGAGGCTGAACCCATGCTGGCCATCGCCCAGATCGGCCCAGCGCTGCGCCGGAACTTCGAACTTAGCCTTCTCGATGGAATTATTGCGTGTCGTCGGCCGCTCAATCGTTCCATACGGAATTTCGAAGGTTGCCTTCGGGGCAGTTGCCGCCAGCGGAAACGCCGCCTTAAGCAGGATGTGCGTCTCATGCCAGTCCACATCATTCACCACGTCCACGCGCTGCATTCCCGCATACAGCACGATGTTCTGGATGAAGGTGGATTTGTCCCAATGCCGGGTAACCCGAACGATACTACGGACTGGACCGTGTTCGACGAGCTGAACGCTATCCGCCATGGTCAGGTTCGTGCCGTGCTCCGCAAAATTGGGATTGATGTTCCACGCGTCATACTCCTTGGGTGTATCCACAAATGCCTGCAACATGTTGCCGCATTGTCCAGCCGCGATGCTTTCAAAATGCGCTTGCTTGTCATACAGGCTATCGATACAACCGTTCGTAGGATTCACGACAACGCGGAGAAACTCGTTTTCCATGGTCACGCCGCTGGTCTTCAGATCCGTTTGCAAAGAACGCTTGCCCGCAATTGCGTGCAGCACGGTATAACCGACGGAGGGAACCTGCCTGGGTTCCAACAGGAGATGGTAGCTATTGGAAGCCGGATCGTGCGAAAGGACCTGCGCGGGAACTACATTGCCATTGGCATCCAGAACCGAAATGCCGTTGGGGGTCGGCTGCGGCATCTGAACTTGTACTTTCACCACATCCGTGCGTCCCCAGCTCATCGTATTCCATACGATGATCGGCACGCCCGTTTTCGCGTCTCCTTTACCTGTTGTGTCAATCTGGCTGTCAATGTCGCGCAGGGCCCGCCGCGTTGCATCGTTTGCGGTCCAATGGACTACGTCGAATTGTTTTTGCGCGTCCTTATAGATGACGCCAATCCCAGAGCCCGCGGCCAAGTCGTGGAAGCCGTTGAAGGAAACAAGCTTCCAGCCTTCCGTGAGCTTATCGCCGGGATAGGCCGCGCCGCCCAGCCAGGCCAGAGAAGAATATTTTTCGGCGTTCAGTAGCCATTCGCTGCTGTGCCGTAAATTCCATTTATGTTTTGCCTGGGTGGTGTACACGCCGCGATGGAATTCCAGGTACAGCTCATCGTTCCAGACGGGCAGACTGATCTTTCCCTCCGGTGGTGGCGGAAGGGCCGTATTGCCGGCGGCCAGCGTTGCGTAATTCCATACCGGGCTGCCGCTCTTCTCGATCCGCTGGGCCATGGTATTGAAGAAATTCTGAGACACCCCGAATTCCAGATGCGGGAAAACCTTGTTCGGCTCCATCCAGCGCACGCCGCTGTCGAGCATGTCGCGCGTGGGTCCGCCTCCGTGGTCGCCAATGCCATAAAGGTGCATCATCTCGTTTTGGCCGGGGTTCATCTCAATGGCTGTTGCCAGATCGCGGGCCATACGCGCTGGCTCAATCTGGTTCACGTAATCATGCGGAAAGTAGGTCAGTACGCGACTGCCATCAGGAGACTGCCACCAGAAGAGCTTGAGCGGCAGCTTGTTCGTGTCGTTCCACGTCATCTTCTGGGTAACGAAATAGTCGATGCCGGACTTTTTGTAGATCTGCGGCAACTGCCAGTTATAACCGAATGAATCCGGATTCCAGCCGACGCGCACATCGACGCCAAAGTTCTTCTGAAAATAACGCTTGCCCACAAGAATCTGCCGCACCTGGGACTCACCGTCGGGCAGGTTCAGATCCGGCTCGACCCACATGCCCCCAACGATTTCCCACCGGCCTTCCTTCACACGCTGCTGGATTTGCTGAAAAATGCTGGGATATTTTTGCTGCATCCATTCGTAGTACTGCGCCGCCGACTGGGAATAGGTGTAATCCGGATATTCGTTCATCAACTGTAAGGCAGAGGAAAACGTGCGTTTCACCACGTCCACCGTCTCCGTCCATGGCCACAGCCACGCCGCATCGATATGCGCGTTTCCTGTCATGTGCACGCTGTATTTCTGCAGAATCGGACGAAGGGATTCCAGCTTCGATTGCGCCTGCTGCAAGGATGCATCAAATCCCGCCTGGTTCCCGGCATCCAGGGCCGACAAGTTAATCGACGCTGCGGCGTGGTCCAGCGTTTTTTCCTGCGAAGCCAGCGAGTTGGGATCGGTGGTAATTGCGGGCAACAAATCCGCCGCGGAGATTAATTCCTTGCGCAGGTCTTCAGGATTGGGCCGGTTGCCGGAAAAAACCACAGGAAGATCGGCCCTGCGAAAGCGCTTTGTATCCTGGGTCACCAGCATTTTCACAGCGACCAGAATCTTGTCCCCAGGCTTTGCATCGCTGAAAAGCGGCTGTTTTTCCAGATCCTCGCCCAGCGCAACCCTCTGCCCGTTGTAATACAGGATGACGGGCACCGAACCATTTGCATCGATATTCATCTGGAACCAGATCTGCGCGCCCGTAATGTCATAACCGTGGAGCGTCTTGGGAACTTCCACGGTGCGCCGGAACCAAACAGCTCCGCGCGGTGCGGTAAAAGGAAGATGAACCGTCTGCCACCCGCTCGTGTCCAGGTCTGGACGTTCTCCGTGCGCTATGTCTCCGGCGTGATACTGCCAGGTGTCCGCCGGGATGGCCTGGAACAAAGCGAGCCGATCGAGCGCCGCCTTTGCCTGACCGGAAAAAACGTAGGGCTTGGGGGTTCCGGTTTGCGCGCCGAGAGTTCCTGCTTGCGCCGAGAAACAAAATGCGCTCGCTATCAGGATTACTGTTCGCAAGGACTTACGGTTGAGATTCATAGGACACTCCACAGGAACTAAGTTTGTCACAATCCAATTACGTGAAACTGGCGGGTCAGAATAGTTTCTAGTTGCGGCTGGTTGGTTTCTGTGACTCTTGATTCTCACCTTGGAAGCAGGAGCACACAGTTTCGATTTCTGGCCAGCACAATGATCCCAGGACAAGCGGCTCATGGAAACGTTTCCATTAGGGCTCAAATGCTGCTAATTTATAGAGCGCACAACAACGTTGTCAAGCAACGATTGTCCAACGTATCTTTTTGCCCGCCGCATGTTTTCAGCGTCTTCCGCAACCGCATGAATTACGCAGAATCAATTCCGTTTCCAGTCTCGTTGTCTCGGAGTTGCGTTCGTTCTGCGACCCTCGTACGCCCGATTTCTTCCTGGCCTTCACCTGCTCAAACAGCAATGTTGTAGCAACTTCGCCAATCTGCTCAATCTGCTGTTTCACAACTGTAATGGATGGATTCAGGGTTGAAGCGAGCTCAAAATCATCGAATCCAATTAGAGCGATTGTCGCAGGGACAGGAATATCCATCTTCTGCAAGGCTTCGCAGGTATAAATGGTAGCCAGATTTTTGAGGGCGAAAATAGCATCCGGAGGGTTTGGCCCCTGGAGATGGGTCCTGACCGCCAATTCCGCAGACTCGCAATCCGAGATCGACATATCGACTTCAGCAGTAAGCTTCGCCTCTTTTATCGCCTGCCGATAGCCGCGAATCCGCTCCTTGATCGTGTAAAGAGAATCTTCTCCTTTAAACCCAAAACAGATAATACGCTTGTAGCCATGCGAAAGCAGATGGCGAGTCGCCTCCCAGGCGCCTTTGTAGTTATTGCTGACCACGCTGGGAACTGACGAGTTATAAATTGGGCGATCGAACGAGACAACGGGGATTGCAGTCCTCTTGAGAACCTCGACCAGTTCTTTGTTGTGGGAAACAGCCGGAGCGATCAGCACACCGTCCACTCGGTGCTGAATCAGAACGTTGAGATTCTCCAACTCCGTAGGACCGTGATTATTCGAGGAAGTTACGATCAAAAGGAAATGATGCAATCGTGAGACTTTTTGCGCCGCCTCCGCACAGGTAGAAAAGAAGGAGTCAGCAACACTTGGAACGATCAGGCCAAGCGTTCTCGTGCTTTCCCCTTTCAAGATTCGCGCAGCGTGATTTGGCTGATAGCCAAGCCTCTGAATTACCTTTTGGACCCGCTCCAGAGTTGCGGGGCTGACTCGCTCACCGCCATTGATGACGCGCGATACCGTAGTTGTCCCAACACGCGCCTCTCGTGCGACATCTGTCAGCGTGGCATGTGAGGGCACGGCTCTCATTGGATCGTAGGATGACGCAGAAATAACGAATTCTCATCTTATTGTCCGAATCTGCTCTTTGTCCACAGGTTAGGAAGTGCCGCGGGTGCTTAGCGATGAAACACGCCGCTGTTTGGCGTCGGCGCAGCGTTGCATGCCGCCGGGGAACTTTGATACTTCAGCAGCGGCTTGCGCGCCGGGTCGTTCAGTCTACCGGCGCGTCTGTATCGCTTACACTGCGCTCGCTGAACACGCCACGTCATTGGCTTTACGCGCGAACTGACGTGTAGGGCAATGCTCCAGTTCACACAACGGCCGTTGGGCCAGGGTATGCAGAAGCCTGGTGCGATTTTCGCATGGGGGATGCTCGGTCCGAACCTCACGCCGAAGGCGGCCCATCTCCTGAACCCATGGACCTAGGTCCGGTGGCAATGCCGCGTCCAGCTCGCGGCGCATGCGCTGCGCGACGGCAGGGCTTTCTCCCTCAGTAGAAACTGCAATCTGTAAAGGGCCTCGCTCCACCACAGAAGGAAAATAGAAATCGCAGTACGGCGGATCATCGACAACATTGCAAAGAATCCCGCGACTCGCGGCATCCCGATAAACGCAGTGGTTCACCTCTACATTGTCCGTCGCGGCGATCACAAGAAATGAGCCGGGAACATCTCCCACTTCATACTTTCTCCGGGTCCAGCGCAGTGCTCCCTCGCGTGCCAGTTCTTCAATTTCCGGCAGGGCTTTGGGCGAAACAACATGCACGTCCGCCCCGGCACGCATCAGGCTGTCAACCTTGGAAAGGGCAACCTGTCCCGCGCCGATCACCAGGCATGCGCGTCCAGAGAGTTTCAGGAAAGCTGGAAATAAGCTCATACGGTCACCGCGTTCTGTTCCTGCGCAATAAAAGCTCCGGAAAGCTGGCCGCGCAATTCCTCGTCGGAATGTCTTGAGAAATAGGCGCGAAGGTTCTCGTTCCCGGATCGGTTGTTGAGATAACTACGTAACAGGCGTTCAATCGCATCTGGAACATCGGTGGAAAGGCAACGATACCCCAACGGACGGGCAATGTTTGCGAACTCTCCAACAGCACCGCCTACGGCAAATTGGAACGCGTCCACCAGCTTGCCCTGGTGCTTGATCTTCTTGCCCTCAATCCCAATGTCCGCGATCCAATACTGTCCGCAGCTATTGGGGCATCCCGTAATGTTGAGTTTTAACTGCTGATCGAACTGTGGAAGGCGCGTCTCCATCTCCTCAACCAGCCAGCGGCCAAACCCCTTCGTTTCCGTAATAGCCAGTTTGCAGAACTCTGTTCCAGTGCAGGCCACCGTACCTCTCCAGAAGGAGGTTCCGTCTACGGGTAAATCGATCGCTCTCAATTCCCGCACCAGTTCGGCAGACTTCGAAGCTGCGATGTTCACAAAGAGAAGGTTTTGCATGACCGTGGTGCGCAAATCTCCAGAGCCGAAGCGCTCCGCAAGATCGGCAGCCGCTTCGAGCTGCTCGCCGGATAGCCTGCCGCGCAATACAGACGCGCCGACATAGTGCAGACCGCGTTCTTTTTGCGCATAGACTCCGACGTGGTCGCGGTGCAGGTCGCGCGGTAACTTCTCTTCCGGAGCAGAATCGAAGCGATGATGCAACCGCGCCTCGATTTCCGAAAGGAAAGATTGCGCCGTCCACCCCTCGCGCAGGAAAAGGTGTTTGAGCCTGGCCCGATCCCGGCTCTCACGCAGTCCTTTTTGATCGCGAAAAATTTCTGCGATCGTGCGCACAACAGGCACGGCCTGCTCGGGAGGAACAAATGCATCCAGCTTGACAGCAAGGTGCGGGTCCGCAGACAACCCTCCCCCAACGCGTACGATGTACCCAATCTCCGGTCCACGTTGGACCGCGGTCAGTCCAATGTCATTGATCTCCGGATACGAACACCAGTCCGAACAGCCGGTGACGGAGATCTTGAACTTGCGAGGAAGATTGTAGAACGCCGAGTTACCCGCAAGAGCGCCAACAATTTTGAGAGCCAGCGGCGAAGCATCGATGATCTCATCGGCAGCCAAGCCAGCGAGCGGGCAGCCTGTAACATTGCGAACTACGTCTCCGCATGCACCCTTGGGAGAAAGACCAACCGCGGCCAGCTCGTCGACGATTTCCGGCAGCGACTCGATGGTAAGCCAGTGCAGTTGGATGGCCTGGCGCACCGTGATGTCCGCAAGATTGCGTCCGTACTGCTTCGCGAGCCGGGCGATTACGCGCAATTGCGCGGAAGTAAGAATGCCGTTGGGAATGGCGATTCGGATCATAAAATATTCCGACATCTTTCCTTCCCCGCCCGAGCCGCCGATTGCGCCCACACCGTCTCCCTGGGTGTAGATGCCCCACCACTTGAAGTACAGGCTCGCCCACGCTGGCAATACGGCGCCGCGACCGGACAGCGCAAACTCACGCACTTCATTGAATGCCTCCCAGGGATTCTTTTCGAGCTTGAGACGTTCTGTCCGCTGGGTTTTGGTTTCTTTCAAAGGGGGTGATGCTATTGCTTCGCTCATCGCGCTCCTCGCATTTACAAAAAATAAAAAAGCACCCGCTGCAGAGAATCCGCGGCGGGTGCTTGGGTGTGCTGAGTTGTTACTTAAGTCGCTGGCTCACACAAAAGACCGTCGCAGTCGCATGGAACACATACACATGCAACACATGCTCGACGTCATTGTGTGGAACTTCATAAGTCGTACGTTATCGGCTCGCTTACAAAAAGTCAATTCATTCGGCAATTTAGTTGGCGCAATACTCTCGATTCGCGAAAGAAATTTGCATTCTTCGGAACTAACCCGTATATTCAATGAATTCCTATGGCCCTGCGCGGACAAATGCGTTGCATGTGTTGCATGTCGCTCGACATGTGTATGCGCAGCCAGCGTGGGAAGCCTGATTGACCCTTCACTAACCTAAGGTCACATTCACATCAGCCCACGCACTGGAAATCCAGTCCGTGGGTTTTTATTTTTCAGGAGAAATTCTTCCGATGAATACAGCAATCTCTGTCGACTCAAGCTGCCAACCCCCGCTAATATCGCGACGCGTACTGAATCATCTTCAGGCGTTGGAGGCAGAGAGCATTTTTATCTTTCGGGAAGCTGTGGCGGAGTTTTCCAACCCGGTGATGCTCTATTCCATCGGAAAAGACTCCTCAGTGCTGATGCGTCTCGCGCAAAAGGCGTTTTATCCAGGCAAGATTCCTTTTCCGCTGCTGCATATCGACACCAGTTACAAATTTCCCGAGATGATTGCTTTCCGTGACGCCTTCGCGCGCGACATAGGAGCAAAGCTGATCGTGCATCAGAACCGGAAAGCACTCGATGAGGGTGCGAACCCCTTCGCGCTGGGTACACAAAACTGCTGTGGATTGTTGAAGACCCGCGCTTTGCTGGATGCGCTGGAATCCGGTGGGTTCAATGCCGCGTTCGGGGGCGCTCGCCGCGATGAAGAAAAGTCGCGTGCCAAAGAACGCATCTATTCCTTTCGAGATCCGGCCGGGCAGTGGGACCCTAAAAATCAGCGTCCGGAGTTGTGGAACCTCTACAATTCCCGCCTGCGCAAAGGAGAAAGCATACGCGTATTTCCGCTGTCGAACTGGACTGAACTCGACATCTGGCTCTACATCTATGCCGAACAGATTCCATTGGTGCCGCTCTATCTTGCGCAAGAGCGCGAGGCAGTTGTGCGAGGCCAGTCGATCATTCTGAAATACGACGAGACTCCCCTTTTGCCCGGCGAATCCATCCAGCGCATCCAGTGCCGCATGCGGTCTTTGGGCTGCATGCCATGCACAGGCGCTATTCGCTCCGACGCCGATACAGTGCCGAAAATCATTCAGGAACTGATCGCGTTCCGGCGTTCCGAACGGGAAAATCGCGTGATCGATCACGACGAAGAAGGATCCATGGAAGTGAAGAAGAGAGAGGGATATTTTTAATGGCGACTACCACCGGCTCAGGAACTTCTGCCACATTCCAGAACTTCCTGGATGAACATCTTGAGCGTGAGATGCTTCGCTTCACCACGGCAGGCAGCGTGGATGACGGAAAATCGACGCTGATCGGGCGGCTCCTGCACGACACGAAGACTGTATACGAAGATCAGTTGGCTTCCATCCGGCAGAGCAAGGTGAATCGCGCAGCAGGGCCAATCGACTTTTCTCTCCTGACCGACGGGCTGCGGGCAGAACGAGAACAAGGCATCACGATCGATGTGGCCTATCGATACTTCTCCACATCACGCAGAAAGTTCATCATTGCCGACACGCCGGGGCATGAGCAGTACACGCGCAATATGGCTACCGGCGCGTCAACTGCGGACCTGGCAATCGTGTTGGTGGATGCGGGCAAAGGTCTGCTGGCGCAATCGCGCCGCCACGCCTCGATTGCAGCGTTGCTGGGTATTCCGCATGTGGTTGTCGCGATCAACAAAATGGACACGGTGGACTATGATCCCTCCACCTACCGGAAAATCAGCGCCGATTTCCACGTATTGGCCAACCAGCTTGGGTTGCGCAGCGTGCAAATCATTCCGATCAGCGCATTGAAGGGGGATAACATCGTCACACGCAGCGCTCGCACGCTGTGGTATGACGGCCCCACGTTGCTCGAGCATCTGGAGACTGTTCCACTGGACAGACTTTCCCACGGCGAGGATGGCGATCAGGCCCATTTGCGATTTCCTGTTCAGATGGTCCTGCGGCCGGACGCAAGTTTTCGCGGCTTTGCCGGGCAGGTCGCGCGTGGTGTTCTGCGAACCGGCGATGAAGTTCTGGCCCTTCCATCAGGAATACGCACACGCGTAGCTTCTATCGTGACCTACGATGGAAAGCTGACAGAAGCATTCGCCCCTATGCCGGTAACGATTCAGTTGGAAGATGAAATCGATCTGAGTCGTGGTGACATGCTGGTCTCTCCTGAAACACCGCCCCATTTGTCACGCACCTTTGGCGGCAAGGTGATCTGGCTTCATGAAGAGCCACTGCAGAAGGGCCGCATCTACATCGCAAAACATACAACCCGCACAGTGCGTGTGCAAGCGACCGCCATCCGGTCCCGGGTTGACATGCATACACTCGCAGAACTCCCCGCTGCACAGTTGGAGATGAACGACATCGGTTCGGTGGATTTCAGTTCCAACCTCCCGCTGCTGTTCGATCGCTACGCCGTGAATCGTGCATTGGGCAGCATGATATTGATCGACGCGGTAACCAACGCCACTGTCGGCGCTGTCATGCTGGAGCGTGACCTGGGCAGCGAGTCGCGGAACCGAGCCGTTCATAATTACCCGCTCGTGCTGACGCCAGCATCGAGCCGGTGGAGCGCTCTCGTCATGGCCGAACTGCGGGATCGCCACATTCCTTATATCTCCTTGGACGATCCTCACATTACAGGTCCCGGGATTCCGAGTGCGGTTCGCGTGGCGCAGCAAGCTGGCCTGGTTGCTGTGTGCTCACGGGATGCTCTCACTCCGAACATCGAATATGAAATTCAGCAATTTCTTGGACGCGACCGCTGGATCGAAGTCGACGAAAGCCCCACTGCGGCCGAAAAGCTGGCAGAAGCTTTAGAAAAAATTCTGTATGCAGGCGAAGGTGAGGAACGCTGATGAATCTTCAGAAGATTGCGGAGCAGTTCGAGCCGTACAGTGCCGAAGCAGTTGTGGACGAAGTTTTTTCCCAGTCTAGCGGCGCTCCTGCTTGCCTGACCAGCAGCCTGCAGGCGGAAGACATGGTCGTGCTGCATCTGCTGCGGCGGCGGGCACCGGAAATTCCTGTGATTTTTCTCGACACGGGTTACCATTTCGCAGAAACATACGCCTATCGGGACCGGATGGTGGCCGAATGGTCGATCAATCTGAAAAACATACTCCCGGAAACTACGGTCTCGCAGCATGAAGGCTCTTTTGGCAAGCTTTATCTTGTCGAACCCACGCAATGTTGCCAGACGCGGAAAGTCGCCCCGCTGTTCCGTTCTCTTGAGCACTATGACATCTGGTTTACCGGATTACGCAGGGAACAATCCCCAACCCGGGCCAACCTGAAAAAAGTTGAAGCACATACATTGCCCGGAGGAAAAGTTCTGCAAAAAATCAGTCCCCTGGCGGAGTGGAACTGGCAGCAGGTCTGGGACTACATGACGGCGCATGCGATCCCGCATCTCCCGCTCTATGACCGTGGCTATCGCAGTATCGGTTGCGAACCGTGTACGCAGCCATCTGCCGACCCGAACAATCCACGCGCAGGCCGCTGGGGCGGAAAAAAGCTGGAATGCGGGATTCATCTTCAGTCTTGATCGGAAACAGCACCGCCAGAACTTAGCTGCGCGTTACGTGGTCAACCGGTTCGGCGAAATAGGCGCGAATTGCCACAGAGCCAACTTGGCGATGTTTGCCGTTTTGCCCTCAACGCGCAGCGCGATCTCAGGGGAGCTCGGTCCGGGATAATAGAACCTCTTCGTGTATGCTGCCTGCTGATTCACCATCAGCTCAATCACGGATCCATCGACGTACATTTGCAGATGAAGTTGGCCATGACGATCAACATGAATCGGAATCGGTTTGCCGTCGACCAACACATGGCCAGGATGGGCCGCATCGGACTGAATGGAAATCAGTTCGTTTTTCTCCGCGCTTGCTGGCGCAAACAGCTGAGTCAAGCCAAATGGCTCCTGGCCGACTGCAAACGAGCAAATGATTTCGCCGCAACACCCATGCAATCGCAGGCGATCGATTGCTCTCCGGTTCTTTCCCTCATCGTTGCCCAGTACGAAAACCTGTTCGTTCCTCCGGAGAATTCCAACGTCAGGATTGACGCGCATGGACAAGCTGCCTGTGCTGTTTACGTTGAGCACGCGGGGCAACGACATCATTCCGGCCCAGCCTGCTGCGCGATACTCCTCCAACGGACGCGTCTCCGGAATCCAGCCCCAAAGAATGCGCTGTCCCGACTTGTCGAGCTGGGTCTTAGGAGCGTAGAAGGACCCATGATCAAGGATTCCGCTGAGCGTGGGATGGAACACCATTTCCTTAGGGTCCAGTTCCCCGCTTTCCCAGCAGCACTTTCCCGCAGTCGAATAAATCAACACATGCTTGCCGTCCAGTAGGAAAAAATCCGGGCACTCCCACATATCGCCGGAATCGACCTGGTTGGCAGTCTCGATATGTTTCCCTGGACCGCTCGCCAGAACGTGCAGATATTCCCAGTTGCGGAGATCCCTGGATCGATAGAGAAGAACGGCTCCGCCTTTCTTGGGAATGCCGGATCCGACCGCCAGATACCACCAGTCTCCAGAACGCCACGGAGAAGGATCTCTGAACCCAGTGACTTTCATGCCAGCGGGCGGTGCGGCAATCACAGGTTTGGGCAGCTTGGACCATGATCGCAGTTGCGGATCCACAGATGTGGCCAGACATTGAGACTCTTGAAAAGAATGTTGGCCGTCGCGCAATGTCGCTTGCTCCTCCGGAACAGATACAACACCGGTATAGAGCGCGGTGACCACGCCGTCTTGTACAACGGCCGTCCCCGAGAAGCATCCGCCTGCGTCCGGACCTCCCGGCGTTGGCGATAGAGCCAAAGGAAGATGTGTCCAATGCACCATGTCCGGACTTACAGCGTGTGCCCAGTGCATGTCGCCCCAGAACGCGCCGTTGGGATTGTATTGGTAGAACATGTGGTAGCTGCCGTTCCAATAAATCGGTGCATTGGGATCATTCATCCAGTTGGCTGCCGGGAGCAAATGAAACTGCGGACGCCTCGGGTCCTTCGCCAGATCGGGACGCGGCGGCGTCGCCAGCGCGAGAATGAAGCCGGTACGCGCAGCGAGACAGGTTGCGGCCCCCGTAACAACGGCCCCGGACAACAGACTGCGCCTGCTCATTCTCATTGCAACGCCTTTCGGATTTCCCGCTCACGCCACGAGGATTGCCTGATATCTAAAGTGCACAGCTTCCATAGTATGAGAATCCTCTGGCCTTGGCGGGGCGCGCCGCACTTGGCTGGGCTGCCCTGTTACGCAAGGACGCCTACCCGCGCGGGCCGCCGTCCTTGTTACACTAAGCTCTGACCTATGTTCGAAAACCTTTCAGAAAAACTCCAGCGGACCTTTAAGAACCTGCGCGGCCAGGGCACCGTAACCGAGGAAAATATCGGCGAAGCGCTCAAGGAAATTCGTGTCGCGCTGCTTGAGGCTGACGTCAACCTGAACGTCGTCAAGGAATTGATCGAGCACATCCGGGCGAAGGCCCTGGGCCAGGACGTACTCAGCGCGCTTTCGCCCACCGAGCAGGTCATCAAAATCGTACGCGATGAGATGGTCGCGATGCTCGGTACCGACACGGCTCGCTTCAAATTTGCTTCACAGCCCCCGACGGTGATCCTGATGGCCGGGCTCCAGGGCTCTGGCAAAACGACCACCTCCGGCAAGCTGGCGGCATGGCTGAAAAAGGGCGGTCATCGTCCGCTGTTGGTTTCAGTCGACGTCTATCGTCCTGCGGCCCGCGAGCAGTTGAAGGTGGTCGCCAAAACGATCGGCGCCAATTTATATGAAGGCGACCTGAAGGGCGAGGCTGCGGGCACTCCGCTGGTCGAGCGGCTCGCCAAAGAAGCTCGTCGCGAGGCCGTCACTTCCGGCTGCGATGTGATGATTGTCGATACCGCCGGACGCCTGCACATCGATGCGGGCCTGATGGACGAAATGGCCCGGTTGAAGTCGCTCCTGAATCCGCAGGAAATTCTCTTCATCGCAGACGCCATGACCGGCCAGGACGCCGTCCGTTCCGCCAAGGAATTCCACGACCGCCTCGCCCTGACGGGCATTGTGCTGACCAAAATGGACGGCGACGCGCGGGGTGGCGCGGCACTTTCCATTCGCCAGGTGACGGGCCAGCCGATCAAGTTTATAGGCATGGGCGAAAAGCCGGACGCCTTTGAACCGTTCCATCCGGACCGGATCGTAAGCCGCATCCTCGGCATGGGCGACATCATGACGCTCATCGAACGAGCGGAAGAGACACTCGACAAGAAGAAGTCCGAGGAGTTCGCGAAGAAGGCATTAAGCGGCGACGGATTTTCTCTGGATGATTTCCGCGAGCAGCTGCGGCAGATCAAGAAAATGGGCTCCATGCAGAGCATCCTGAAGATGCTGCCTTCCGTCGGTCCGTTCCAGGGATTGCAGCAGGCCGCCGGCAATGTAGATGAAAACCAGTTCACCCGCGTGGAGGCCATCATCAACTCCATGACAAATGCGGAGCGGCATAATCACGAACTGATCTCCGGCAGCCGCCGCAAACGCATCGCGCGCGGCTCGGGAACCAGCGTGCAGGAAGTGAACCAGCTTCTCCGTCAATACGTCCAGATGCGCAAGGTCTTCAAAAGCATTGGCAAAGGCGTAGGCGCGCAGCGTCGTTTGATGGGTTCACTGGCCAACCTGCGCTCCGGACGCTAGCAGCGGGCCTGCTTCGCCATATTTGAACGGAAAGATCTGCACGGAAATTGAACCGGTAAAATGCGGCCGTAGGATATCTATCTATGCAGCGGTTTCGCAATGCGCAGTGGCTCGCGCTCTGTATCGCCGGAACCGCTTTGGTCTTGGCGCAAGAGAACCGAACACCCAGGACGCCAGGGTATTCTGACCAAAATCTCCTTCCTCCTGCTGGGCCCCACATCGCTTCGACCATGCTCCTGCCGCTGTTTGTAAGCACAAGGTCCGGAACCGCGCCGCGGGAATTCACAGAAAAAGACTTCACTCTGTTGGTGGATGGGATACCTGCGAAGGCGAAGATCGAGCGTCCTTGGAACGAGGAAGGACGATCGTGCAAACACGACTGCGCAGATCACATTCTGCTCGTGCTGCCGCCTAACCAGCCACTTCTGCACAACATGGCGACGGAAGATGCCATACGGTATTTCTCCAAACAGGAAGCAGACGGACAGGGACGTCTGCCGTGGGATATTTCCATATTCGATTCCAACGCAAAGCAGACGGCGTTCACACGCGACAAAGGTGCCTTATTGGCCGGGCTTGAGGCGAGCAGAAAGACAGTCCAGCCGCTCGAACCCAGTGCCGATCTCGGAGGAAACTGGCTAGAGGATGCAAGGAATTCCATCTCCAGGATGCAATTCCTTCCCGGGCGCAGAATCGTCGTTGCATTCGATCCTCAATTGGAGCCTGTTTACGGCCTACTTGAATATTCCCTGATGCAAACCGATCCGAGCGATCTGGTGGGAGCCGCTGAGCGCGCAGGCGCACAAGTGTATCTAGCCAATACCACCGGACCCGCTTATGTGGGACCGGCTGGGAGCGGCCTGAATACTGCCCTGGCCGGAACGCCGATTTCCGGCATGATGCAGAGCTCCGGCTTGACTGGCGCCGGATATGCGAACAGTTTGAAAGACTTGTTTGGCCAGATTATCGCGGACCGCGATAAGAGCTACGTCCTGAAGTTCCATATAAGACCAGATAACCTGGACGACTCCTCCCTTAAAGTGAAAGTCCGGATACTTAATCGGAATCTCAAGGCCGTAGTACTGCAACCATTGCCTGATCCCTCTTCCAGGTCGCAAACAGCAGTCGAGACAGCGAGCGCGGGAGTGCCTCGCCCACTCCTGGATGCATTGGACCACCCGGTCGCATCCCCGGATCTCAGAATTGCCCAGCACATTGATTATTTTCCGGAGAAAAACGGCATGGCAGCAGTGCTGCCGTTTAGTTGCGCACTGGTCTGGACCGGAGATGGCGAAGCACCGCGCAAATTGATCGTTGTGGAAAGGGTGGAGCGGGCAAATTCAGGCTTTGTCGTGTTGAGTCACAAGCTGACGTTGTCGTGGAATGGAAGGTTTGCTTCCTGGGAACGTGACAACAAGTTATCTCCAGGCGCGTATCGTTGGAAAATCGCCGTGGCAGACGGCGCTGGAACATTGCTGGCTTCCGCCGTGACAGAAACGAAGGTTCCAAGACCGGCCGCTGCGGATGTACAGGCGAGCACCTTGGTCACGGGGGTGAATTGTCGCCGCTCCATACAGGACAAGTCGCAATCCATGAACGGTCTCCGCAGCCGGGGCCCCCATCTACACGCCTCCACCGAGACGCCCACGGATGCGGTTAAGGATCCGTTGCTTGAAACCAATTGCCTCCTGGAACCCAACCCTCTGCTTTTCTACAGGAAGGACGATGTTCTGCGGGCTTTGGTCCGCATTTACCTGTCCGGCAAAGTGGACAAAGGAAGCCTGGACGCATGGCATCCCACATTTGAACTGCTCGATCACGCTGGACGAATCGAGTCTGAGCAGCAAACGCGGCTCACCATAGATTCAGCGCCAGGCTATCTCGCTGCGGTTAAGTTCCGTTTAGATGGCGAAGCGGTTTCCAGAGGGATTCACTCGGTCAAGTTAGAATTGCGCGGACCAGGCATAAAACAACCTCTCATCAGGTTGACCGAAATCATGATTCAGTAATGCCACGAGAAGCTTCTTCCTCAAAGCTTCAGTCCTAATCGCGGCTTTGTGCTGGTCCCCGTAATCGTAATCGGGATCTCCGTCTTCGCTCCATGCCGCGCGAAAATTGGATCGATCGGTTTCATGAGCGCTCCTTTCCAGCCTCCCACGATCCTGGAGACCGGCGCGTCCATACGGGCATTCCCTTTAAAGTTGAACACCCTCCCATCCAGAGTGTATGTTCCCGACAAGTTGATTTCCGCGCCGGGAATGTTGCAGACGAGCCGCGGTATCGTCAGCTTCCGGTCCACGACGAGAAAATCTCCATGCAAACCGGAGGGAATCCTGGCAAGCGGATTCTGCTTTGAGATGACCGCTTGCGATAGACGCCGGGCATCCGCTGCATGCCCCTGACTGCGCAAGCTTAGTTCAACCAGCCGCTTTTGAATCTGAGGGTTGGTGAAAACAACATGGTCCGCCGTATACGTACCCCGCAGCCGCAACTTGCGTATGACGGACTGCCTGCCTGCGGGCAAATCAAAGTGCGTGTGCAGGCGCAGAGCACCAAAAAGCACCGGGGGCTCTGTCTTCACCCCGAGGTACAGAAGGTCTTCTACTCTGCCGTGGTCGATCTGGACCACAAGGTGAATGTTGTGGCCTTTTCTATGCTGCGCGTGAACCACATATCCGGTCGCTACCAACTCCGTATTGAGGAAGTGCCCATGAACAGGCTGTAGATAGGTGTTGCCATTGGTGCCGTTCACAATGGCGTGAAATTGGGTGTGCAGCGCCACCGGATGCCCGCTCACATTCAGGCTGAAGTTCGGCGTGTCTGTCGTCCCATCCACAGTGACCGCATCGAGTTTTCCCTTGAAGTTCCCGGTAGAGGAAAGCGTCCCTTTGATTCCCTTCGTCGTGCTCAGGTCTGCATGCGTGAATGAGTACGCGCCGTCGATCGGCGTATTTCCCGGTTCCTCATCTGCCCACGGGCCAAAGTTTCCCTCCGTCTGGATGATTCCAACCGGCCTGGGATTCACCAGATTTGCTCGAAAGTGCATTGCCTGGTGCTTCCCTGCGCGCTGCAATGTCAACGTATCGATGCGGAATTTTAGCGGCTTCTTTTGCGTGTCCTCCGGCATGATCAGCAGAAGGGCGCTCTTACAGAAAATGCGGTCGACGATGATCTTGATTTTGGGCCGGCCCTTTTGCGACTTCCGCATTGCAGCGCGCGACGCCCTGGGCGGAACTCTCACCACCAGACCGCCTATCTCCGCGGAGCTGATATGCATCGGGGAACGAAACAGATCGAGAAGTTGCGCGTGAAAATGGAAGGACGCAATTGCAATCTGCGGCGGAAGAGCCGGGTAAAGCGTGGATTGGATCGTGAGATCTTTGCCCTCGACATCCAGACCGTGATACACGGAAACGTTGAAATCTCCCAGATGCACCACACTCTGGAATCGCGTGGCGAGCGTTTGGACGAC
Organism: Acidobacteriaceae bacterium; assembly: GCA_027323885.1. Classification (GTDB taxonomy): domain Bacteria; phylum Acidobacteriota; class Terriglobia; order Terriglobales; family Acidobacteriaceae; genus JAKAAZ01. Next base: position 32,129 of record DAHVZT010000054.1, on the reverse strand, counting down.
GCGCGCCCGCAAAATCGGCTGGGCATGGTGGATAGCGTACTGGACAGCAATGCCACACCCAACGCATACGAGCGACAAGAAAATCAGCGCAACATAGAGCTTCCGATTCTTCTTCGCTTCATCGGGACGGCTGCCGATATTTGCCTCCACTGGAACATCCTGGCCCAGAAGAAACGTCCTGCACCAGAAAGAATCATTTCCACAAAACAAAATGGCTCGGTGTGGCGAGCCATTTTGTTTTAACCATAATGATGTTCCGCTTACGCGGTCGTCATCGCATTCCCTGCGGAATCCACCAGCGCCGTGCCTATGTCCGCGGCAATCTTCTCCGCGGTAAATGCCTCAATGACATCGCCGACCTTTATGTCATTAAAGTTCGCTATGCTGATGCCACACTCCATTCCATTACGAACCTCGCTGACATCGTCCTTAAACCGCTTGAGGGAAGCAAGCTTTCCTTTGTAGACCTGCACAGAATCCCGCAAAACTCGAACTTCCGAATCGCGCCGGAACATTCCGTCCGTCACGCGGCAGCCTGCCACCGCGCCCACTTTAGGAATCCTGAACACGTTGGCAACTTCGGCGCGCCCAAGATAATTTTCCTTGATCGTGGCTTCCAGCAGGCCCAGCATAGCCTTTCGCATTTCGTCCTGCAGTTCATAAATGATCGAATGCAGACGAATGTCTACGCCTTCCTGTGTCGCCAATTCCGCAGCTTTGCGCTCCGGCCGCACATTGAAGCCGATGATAATGGCGTTCGATGCCGACGCAAGCAGAATGTCGCTTTCTGTAATGGCACCCACGCCCGTATGGATGACCTTGACCCGGACTTTTTCGGTCGAGAGTCGTGGCATGGATTCGGCCAGGACTTCCACCGAACCCTGCACGTCGCCCTTCAGAATGATCGGCAATTCCTTGACGCCCGCCTGTTTGATTTGCTCGGCAAGCCCTTCAAGCGAGACACGCGAGGATTTCGCAAGTTGAGATTCGCGTTCTTTCATCTTGCGATATTGCGCGACGCTCTTGGCCTTATCTCGATCGGCGACGACCGTGAAGACATCGCCAGCATCCGGAATGCTTTCCAGTCCCAGAATCTCAACAGGAGTTGAAGGACCCGCCTCTGCAATGGCGCGACCGCGATCGTCGAACATCGCGCGCACCTTGCCAAATGTGTTGCCTACCACAAAGGTGTCGCCAAGACGCAAGGTTCCGTTTTGCACCAGTACGGTTGATACCGCACCACGACCGCGATCCAGCTTGGATTCGATCACTGTGCCCAGCGCCGGACGATCCGGAGAGGCACGCAAGGTTCCAACATCCGCAACCAGGCAGATCATTTCCAGCAGCAGGTCGAGATTGATGTGCTTTTTAGCAGAGACTTCCACGAAAACTGTATTGCCGCCCCAGGCCTCGGGCACCAGTCCGCGGTCTCCCAGTTGCTGCTTCACGCGATCGGGCTGCGCGCCGGGCTTGTCAATCTTGTTCACTGCCACGATGATCGGCACATTCGCCGCCCTGGCGTGGTCGATCGCCTCCACAGTCTGCGGCATCACCCCATCGTCGGCCGCCACTACGATCACAACGATGTCGGTGACCTTCGCGCCGCGCGCACGCATACGGGTGAACGCCTCATGACCTGGCGTGTCGAGAAAGACGATCTCGCGCCCGAAAGCTGGAGAATCTTCCTTGCTGATGCGAACCTTGTAGGCTCCGATGTGCTGCGTAATTCCACCAGCTTCGCCCGCTGCCACTTCGGTCTCGCGGATTGCGTCGAGCAGAGAAGTTTTGCCATGGTCGACGTGGCCCATGATCGTCACCACCGGAGGACGTGTGACTTCCAGCTCTTCCGTCGTCTCCTGCGTCAACAGATGTTCAAGCGCCTCATTCGCCATCTCATCTTCAAAGGTGATGACCGTAGCTTCCGCCCCGAACTGGCGTGATACTTCTTTGATGAGTTCGGTGTCGAGCGACTGGTTGACCGTGACGAATACGCCACGCTGCAGCAGTGTGGCGATCAGGTCCTTGGCGCGGAGTTCGAGCTTTTCCGCCAGGTCCTTGACGCTCACGCCATCCGTCACCGTAATCTTGCGGGTGATCGGCACCGGGCCGCTGGGAACGACGGCTGCGCCAAGACGCGGCGCAACCATTCCCTTCATCGGACCCTCTTTGGATTTTTCGTACCGGTTGTTCCCGCCACGACGCTGCTGGTGTCCGCGGGACGGACGGTCCGCTGCTCCGGCAGGAGGAGGAGCTGCCATTCCTGGCGCGCCACCAACACCGGGCCGCGGAGCACCGAATCCAGGGCGTGCTCCCATCCCTGGCCGCGCACCCGGCGCGCCGGTAGGATGTTGGCGCGTGGGATGCATGGGACGTCTCAGCCCGCCAGGGCTGGAACCAGGTCGCGCACCGAAAGATGGTCCTCCGGCAGCATTGGCAGTCCCTGATCCTCCCGCACCTTGCGGCCGTGGACGCTCAAAGATTGGCTTGCCCCGTTGCATACCTCCCAGCGTTTGCGCCGCGCCGGGGTGGGCCTTGTATACGGGACGGGGGCCGGTCTGCGGCATGATGACGCGTTTTGCCGGAGGCGCCGGAGCGGCCGCAACAGCAGGAGGAGATGTCTCGGAAACGGGTGCCTCCGCAACAGCCTGCGCGGCTGGAGCATTCGAAGGCGAGGTGCTCTCAACTTGGACCGGAGTGGAGGGCTCCGGCGGTGCTTCCACGACCGGCAGAACAGGGGCGGGCGGCGGCGCAGCCTGAACGGGAGCTTTCGCTGTCACCGCTGCTGGAGCAACCACCACGGGCTTTTGCTCGGATACGCTTGGCTTTACCGGAGTGGCGGCCGGGCTTGCCGCCGCTGGGCCGTTGCCCGTCTGCGGAGCGCGCACGATCACGGGTCCGGACGGCGCGCGTGATGCGATCGCCGGAGCTGCCGGTGGCGGCGCGGAAACAATCTGCGGGGCCTGCCGCGGCTGAGGAACAACGATCTTTCGCGGAGGGGGCGCAGGCGCATTCTGCGCACTGGAAGCGGAAACGGGGGCAGGGGCCTTCCCTGGCGCGGGAGCCGCGGTCCCTTTCGGTTTGGAGCTGACCGCTGGCGGAGTTGCGGCGCGGTTCTGCTCGACCGGCTTCGCTGGCGGCGGAGTCGCCCTGCGATTCTCCTGTTCCTCTCTCCGCTGCTGAATCGCCCGCATAACGTCGCCGGGTCTGGAAATATTCGAAAGGTCGATTTTGGGCTGCTGGCCATTTCCCGCAGCTTTCGTGGAGCTCCCTGACGGATGCTTGCCGCCACGGCTGAGCGCCGCCCGCACGCGTACGGCTTCGTCGTCCTCCACCGAGCTGGAGTGCGTTTTCTTTTCCGTCACGCCAACTTCCGGGAGAAGATCGAGGATCACTTTACTCTTTACTTCTAGCTCGCGCGCTAGATCGTTGATACGAACTTTACTCATCCGCCTCTTTCGCCTTCCCAAACTTTAACTGCTCATCGTCAGCCTCATAGCTTGCGACCGTTGTGCGTCTACTACCATTATCCGCTGAAAGCCCCCGGGGGCGTCGAATATTCGCCCTGGCCACCGGGACTGCTGCCTTCGATCAGGGCTTTTCTTTTTCTTCCCACCGGTCAAGCGCTGGCTCGTGCGCGTTCGGAGCTTCAATGGAAACAGGAGAATCCGTGTCCTCAGTCGCCGTCGCCTGCTTCAGGAAGCTCTGCGACAAATTCTCACCTTCATCGCCCAGATCTTCCTCGCCCTGCTCCCGTGCGTCCTCGACTTCATTACCCCCTGCGCCGTAAGAACCCTGGGCAATCGCGTCTTCCGGTTCCAGGTTCGCCACCTCGCGCGTAGAATCACCGCCCGTTTCCATCGCCGCTTCGGGAGCGCCCTGGATCGCCGCATCCTCTTCGGACGTAAGCGAGGCTTCCGGATTCATTCCCGCAGCCGCGACGCGATCCATGGCAGCCTCGTTGGCATCCTCTTCCGCCGAACTCGGGGCACCCATCGGGCCGACGTCCGCCTGTTTATCGATCTGCGCAAAGTAGTGGCGAACCGCAGTTCCGATTTTCTCCAAAGTCTTTTCTCCTATCCCCGGAACTTCTTCAAGTTCCTCCGGAGTCATATCTGCCAGACCTTCCACTGTGGTAATTCCAGCGGCAACCAGCTTCTGAATCGTGGCTTCGCCCAGTTCCGCAACCTGCTCGATCGGGGTAGTGACCGGGCCGGCCATTGCCTGCATCTGCTGCTCAACTTCCTGACGCTTTTCTTCTTCGCTCTTGATATCGATCTTCCAGCCGAGCAGCTTGGCCGCAAGACGAACATTCTGGCCTTTTTTGCCGATCGCAAGAGAAAGCTGCGTGTCATCGACGATCACTTCAATCTGCTTGTCACTCAGGTCCGCGATGCTGACGCGACTCACCTTGGCGGGCTGCAGGGCCTTCTCCGCAAAGGTTGTGATCTCCTCGCTGTATTCGATGATGTCGATCTTCTCGCCGCGCAACTCCCGGATGATCGATTGCACACGCATTCCCTTCATGCCCACGCACGCGCCGACCGGATCTACATCTTTATCGCGGGAAACAACAGCGATCTTGGTGCGCTCCCCCGCTTCCCGGGCAATCGCGCGGATCTCGACCGTGTTGTCGTAGATTTCGGGAACCTCACTCTGAAACAGGTTCTGCACCAGTTCCTTGGCCGCACGGGATACGATTACCTGGGGCCCGCGGGCATTGCGATCCACGCGCAGCAGCACCACCCGTACCCGCTCACCCACAGCAAACTGCTCCAGCCGGGATTGTTCCCGCTTTGGCATCTTTGCTTCGGCCTTGCCGATATCGAACACAATATCCTGGCCTTCAATTCTTTTCACCGTGGCGTTCAACACCTCGCCTACGCGGTGCGCGTATTCATTGAACACGGTATCGCGCTCCGCCTCCCGGACCTTCTGGAAAATGATCTGCTTGGCCATCTGCGCCGCAATCCGTCCCAGAACATCCGTGGGCTTGTAATAGCGGAGCTCAGCTCCCGGCTCGACATCCGGCGCGATCGCGCGAGCGTCTTCCAGGTTGATCTGGTTCAAGGGATCTTCCAGGAGTTCCGGCGTTTCCACCACCGTCTTGTACGCATAGGCGCGAATCTCACCGGATTCCCGGTCCAGTTCACCGCGCATGTTCTCCTGGGTTTTGTAATACTTGCGCGTTGCCAGAGCGATAGCATCCTCCACCGCTGAGACTACAATCTGCGGATCGATGCCTTTTTCTCTGCTCAAAACTTCTATCGTGTCGTAAAGAGGGCTTGCCATGTCTTCTCTGCTCGTCTCGGCCTTCGCGGCCCAATAAGGTTTGTCGCTTTCCGGGTTTCTGCTTCGTGCGCCGCTCAGGGCCACGGCTGCGAATCATGCAAAGACCATCGATTGCGACTTGAATTGCGATTTATCTCAGATTTCCGGGACCAGATTCGCTTTCGATATGTTCGAAAAAGCGATCGATATCTTTGCTTCTGTCCGCTTCTCAGTCTTGCTTTTCCGCTTGCCTGCAGTGCTCAAATCCAATTCCAGCACATCCGCGCCCACATTCGCGATGCGTCCCTGCCAATGCGAATTGCCGTTGACCGGCTGAATCGTTCGCACTTTCACCATACTTCCAGTAAACCGCACGTAATCCTCGTGCAAATACAATTTGCGATCCAGCCCTGGCGAGGATACCTCCAGCGTGTATTCCTGCCCCGGAATCAAATCTTCTACATCCAGAACCGTCCCAAAGTCGTCGCTGAAGGCCTGGCAATCTTCCACTGTGGTGCCTGCCAGTTGATCCACAGAAACATGCTCCGGCAGCTTGAGTCCCGCGGTTTCGTCCGGCGCTGCAAGCGCGGCCCGCGTCTTCGCGTCCTTTTCTATGAAGATCCGAAGGCACCTCTGTTTTGCGGCACCTGCAAATTGGACTTCCACAACCGCCAGTCCGTGAGATGCCGCCACGCGATCCGCCAAAGCCCGAATTTTGTCGATTTCCACCGCCACCGGACGCACCTAAGATCAGTTCAGACACGAGTTCCCGGCGCTCCAACAGCAGCAAACAAAAAGTGGGCTTGCGCCCACTCATTTCTCCCGCCCCGGCCTGTTCTGCCATAGGCTGCCCAGGACAAACTCAGGACAAACTCATCTATCGTAGGATACGCCGGACGCCATACTATTTCAAACTACCGCGCCGCTGCCGGAAACTGCCTATGCCGGGCCATACAACCAGTGAGCCAGTCTTCTCTTCACAGCTAAGCAGGATCCTCGCGTTCTTCCGCAGCATCCGCGCGTTGTATATACCAGCACAATTAAGGAATGTTACCGTGAATGTCTCGAGCAGCGACCAGCCGTTGACCTATCCTTGCCTTCCCCGGCTTTTCCGCAGCCTCCGCTGTAGATCGACCGCAACGCAAGCTTTCTCCGCTTTGCTCTTGTTCTTTGCTCTATTTTGGCCGGCGCGCCCACTGAACTCGGAACTGGTCCCGGTCGAGCACCCGGTCGGGACCAGCCATGGCTTTCTCCTGTTGCGCGACACAGACGGAAGGCAGCTCGCAACGGGAGATTCGAGAATCACGGTCCGTGGGAATATCGTCACTTCCAGCTTAGTGTTTCGCTTTAAGGATGGCTCGATCGACGATGACACGACTGTGTTTTCCGAAGATGGAAAGTTCAAGCTGATCAGCGATCACCATCTGCAAAAGGGGCCGCAATACCTGCACCCTATGGATGTCCTGATCAATGTTCCCAAAGGTCAGGTGACCGTCCGGACTTTCGATCATGGGAAAGGCAGCCCGGAGACCGGCTCGAAAACCTACCACATGGAGCTTCCAGAGGACCTGTCCAATGGGATGGTGCTCACTTTGCTGACCAACCTGAATCCAAACGTTTCACAAACGAAAGTGTCCTATTTAGCCGCTACACCTAAGCCGAAGATCGTGCAATTCTCCCTGGAGCCGCATGGCACGGATACGTTCTCCGTGGGTGGCGCTCGTCATGAGGCGGTCCGCTACGTCATAAGGACCGAAATACCAGGAATTGAAGGTGCGATTGCGCCAGTTGTCGGCAAGCAGCCCAAAGATGTCCGTGTGTGGGTTGTCGAAGGACGAGCGCCTGCGTTCGTGCGGCTGCGGGGTCCACTTTTCGACGGCGGCCCGATCTGGGACGTCAAACAGGCCAGCCCAATCTGGCCGAAATAGATGGGTTCGCCAAAACCAGGCCCGATTGCGAATGGATCGTGAACGGGCCTTGCACGCCCGCTGCGGAGGTCAGGCTTCGCAGCAAAGATCCTTCACCAGGGAGATCAGTTCTTCCGGCATGATGGGCTTGGCCCGGAAGGTGATGTCCAGCCCTTCATATTCGGCCTCGGCCTCAGCCAACCCGCTTAGGACCAGAACCTTCAGCCCCGGTCGCCGCTGCCATAAAAGCTGGATAAAATGCGAGCCCGACTCGCCTGGCATGATGTGATCGGTAATCACCAGGCCAATTTTGTGGGCCTGATCCGAGTCCAGTGCATGGAATGCATCCTCTGCTGAATACACGGCGGAAACGGCATGCCCGGCGCGAGAGAGGATCGCAGTTCGCGTCAGCGCCTGCACTGGATTGTCGTCAACGACTAAGATCACAGATTGTCTTCTCGACTATCTTCTCGCACAATTCGGCCACAGAACGATTGATGCTATTTCGCGCCTTTGTGATGCCTAAGTCAAGCATTATCGTAAGCGCAGCGGTAACTAGCTGGATTCGCGGCACTTACCGGAACAGATGCCCGGTGTTTGATGCAGAATTCTGTCCAATCCTTATACAAGGTGTAACCCCACGGGATCATCTCCTGGATTGGCGCGCCCTTTTCGCGACGACCGCCGCAATCCAGGCTCGCGGGATAAAGTGAGCCAGGCGCAGCAACATCCGGTTCCCCAACCCTGTAATGACCGAAGTTTTTCCTCGATCCAAAGCCGACAGCGCTTCCTTCACGACCTGCGCCGCAGTCTGCCTTTGTCCGCCGTCCTTCGAAATGTCCATGTTGGCAGTCTCGAAGAACCTGGTTTCGGTTTTTCCGGGATTTACGGCCAGAACCTGAATGCCGTACGGGCGCGCTTCCTGATACAGCGCGTGAGAAAAGCTGAGAACAAAGGCTTTGGTTGCGCCATACACGGCGTTGTACGGCAGCGGAACATAGCCCGCAATGGAGGCTACATTCACAATGGCGCCGGTTCCCCGCTCCTTCATCGGCTGCAGATAAAGGTGCGACAACTCCACAAGCGCGCCGACGTTCAGGTCAATCATCTGCCGTTGCCGTTCCAGCGGATTGGCGGAAAATTCCCCAAACGCGCCGAAACCAGCGTTGTTGACCAGCAAATTGATCTCAAGATTCGCCTGCTGGGTTTTCTGGAACAGTTCCAGAGCAGCGCCCGGGCGGCTCAGGTCGAGAACCGCGCACACCACGTCCACCTGGCCGTGCCGGTTCATTACCTCCTCGCGCAGCTTGGCAAGCCGCTCCTGGGAGCGGGCCACCAGCACTAGGGACCAGCCGCGTTCCCCAAGTTGCCACGCGAATTCCTCGCCGATCCCGTAGCTGGCGCCGGTAACCAGCGCGTATCCCCGCGGCTCCATGCTCCCTTGCCTTCCTGTTCGCATTTAAACGAGATGCTGCGCCAGCAAAAACGATCCTACGCCAACGAAGAATAATAGCCGATATCGAGTCCCGTGGGCCCGGTTGACTTCCGGCAACAAGTCCGTCGCGGAAACATAGAAAGCTACTCCAGCGGAAAGCGGCAGGCCGACCGCGGCCAAATGGGGAAAGGCATGGATGGCGCCGACGCCTGCCACTGTAGCCGCGCCGAGCGCGCATGCCGCGGAAAAAGCGGCGCGAGCACTGCGTCCGCTCGCCAGCATCACACTGCCCACAGTAAAGCCTTCCGGCAACTTATGCAGCAGCACGCCTGTAAAAATGAGCCATCCAAGCCCTCCGGAGAATGCAAAGCCGCTGGCAATGGCAATCCCGTCAAAAAACGTATGCGCGGCCAGGCCGAACGTGACCGAGTAGGCCGTCGACCTCTGAAGAAATTCGCCAGGGTGCGTTTCCTCTCCGAAATGAAAGTGCGCGACCAGCGTGTGCTCAAGGAAATGCACGCCGCAGAACCCGGCCAGGATCCACAATGGACCCAAAGCCGGGGAAGCATGCAGACTCTCCGGCAGCATTTCCACCAGCGCAACGCTAATGAGAAAGCCTGCGCCGAAAGCGACAAAACCGTGGAGAAAGCGTTCGGCACGCACGCGCAGCAGCAGCAATCCACCGGCAACATCGGCCAGCCCGGCAACGAGCCCCAGCAGCAGCACCAGGCCAAAAGGTGGAGCGATGGTCGCACATAGCAATCGAGTCAACAAGGCGACTATCCACTATGACGGATGTGCATCACGTCCCCGTCCTGCACGATGTAGTCTTTGCCTTCCAGTCGCAGTGTTCCCTGGGCGCGGGCAGCAGCCTCCGACCCGGCCGCCAGCAGGGTGTCCCAGTGGATGGTTTCGGCGCGAATAAAATGTTTCTCCAGATCGGTGTGGATAGCTCCGGCGGCCTGCTGCGCCCGCGAATTGGCGGGAATCGTCCAGGCGCGGCATTCGTCCTCGCCCACAGTAAAGAACGAGACCAGTCCCTGCAACTCATAGCTTTTCCGGATCAACCGGCGAAGACCGCTTTCGACCAGGCCATAACTTGAGAGAAACTCCTCAGCCTCTTCGTCCGGCATTTCCGCCAGTTCGGCTTCCACCTTGCCGCAGATCGCCGTGGCCCCAGTTCCGGGACGGGACGCGAGCTTTACCAGGCCATACTTCTCGACTGCGGCTTCCAGGTCCGCGCCGAGGGTGGTGCTCTCAGAGATATTCAGTACGTAGAGCACGGGCTTTTGGCTGAGAAACATGTAGCCGCGGATCAGCTTCTTCTCTTCGGCCGTCATTTCCATGGCCCGCAGCGGCTGCTCAGCTTCCAGGTGGGGCTTGGCGCGCGTCAACAGGGCGTGTTCCGCCTCCAGTTCCGGCGAGCGCATCTTCTTCAAATCCTTCTCCAGACGCTCCATGCGCTTTTCGATCTGAGTCAGATCGCTCAGCATCAGATCGAACTCAACTTCCTGGACCTCCTTGAGGGGGTCAATGGGCGAGGTGAGGGGGACCGATGGATCCTCAAAGACGCGGAGCACGTGGATCAGCGCGTCTACGTTGCGCAGGCTGGTCAGCAGGCTCGTTTCTTTGAGAGCCTCCTGGCCGATGGCCCCCACGTCCGCGTATTCGATCGAAGCGAAGATGGTCCTCTTCGGCTGGTAAAGTGCAGCCAGCTTTTCCAGGCGATCGTCCGGGACGCGCGCCACGCCGAGATGAACTTCCTTCGGGTTGGAGTAGCCGCGGTCTTCCAGCCTGGCCTTGGTCAAAATCTTGAACAACGACGTCTTGCCTACCTGTGGCAGGCCGATGATTCCGGTCTTCATGCTTGTCCTGTAGAGAGAATTGGCTTGGCAGTTTCGCTGGAATTTCCAGTTCCCTGCACCAGCCTAGATGATACGTGCCCGGTGTGTTACACGGTTGATTCTGGCCGTGCGTACAGCACGATCAAGCCCAGACCGCACACCAGCACCAATCCTTCCAGATTGGTGGAGAGATTGTGCAGGCGATTGAAACCCGCACGCTCCGGACTGGCGGAAGCGGGATTGTCGATCTCCGTGCCGGCCTGGATACGCAGCGCGTCCATACGAGGAATGATGGAGAACTGGGAATACGCGGTGAGGCCAAGCATTGCGGCCAGCAGCAAAAGCTGAGGCGCAATGGAGCGGTGTGTCATGCGGGTGATGCGCTCGATGATGGTCAGGATCAGCAGCCCCACTCCGCATGCAAGGCCGATACTATGCAGGCGCAAAAGCGCGATTCGCACCATCGTGCCGGCGACGTGAATGCCGAACGCCGGGTCGGGCAACATCGGCATGATGCTTCCGAAGGCGACCGGAGCCAGCACAGCCGCGAAGAACAGCAGGCCGCCTATCCAGACGGCCAGACAAATCGAAATCAGGCTGCGGACGAAAGTTCGCATGAGTGTCGTGCCAGCCGCGGAGCGGCTTCCTTTCCGGATTAGCAGCTTCGATGAAAAAAATGATCGTTTCAAATGCCGCTGACGGACTTGCGTCCAATTAAACGTTCGATGCGCTTGGCCATGGGAGGATGCGTGGAAAAAAGATTGGCGAACATGCTGGCGCCCACCAAAGGCTGCGCGATGAATAAATGCGCGCTGGACGGAGAGGCGACCATGGGAATCCGTTTTGAATAGGCGTCGATCTTTTCCAGCGCGCTCGCCAGTGCGTAAGGGTTCCCCGTGGTGCGCGCTCCGGTCGCGTCGGCCTCATATTCTCTGGAGCGTGAGACGGCGAACTGGATCAGCATGGCGGCAACGGGCGCGAGAAACAGCATCAGGAGTGAGCTGATTCCCCCGCCACCGCGATCGCTGCGTTCTCCGCGGCCGCCGCCATAGCCGCCAAACAGCGCAGCCCAATAACCCATGCGCGCAATCAGCGTGATGGCTCCGGCCAATGTCGCCGCGATGGTGCTGGTCAGGATGTCCCGGTTCTGTACATGGCCCAACTCATGGGCCAGCACGCCTTCCAACTCTTCGTCGTTCAGTAGCTGCAGAATCCCTTCCGTCATGGCGACAGAGGCGTGCTTGGGGTTGCGGCCGGTCGCAAAAGCATTGGGCGATTGCGTCGGCAGAATGTACATCTTGGGCATGGGAAGGCCCATGCGCTGCGTCATCCGCTCCACCACTTCATAGGCGCGCGGCAGTTGTTCCCGTGTGACAGGCTGCGCGCGATACATCTTCAACGCCAGCTTGTCGGAATAGAAGTAAGTGAAGAAGTTCATACCGGCAGCAAGAAGGAATCCAAAGATCAGCCCATTGCGGCCCTCAAAGTGACCACCAATCCAGATCAACAACAGAGTGAGCAAAGTAAGCAAAAACGCGGTCTTGACAGTATTTCCCATATAGCTTCTATTTTAATCCTGCATACCACGGAAGATACCGGCGCTTCTGCTGCGCTCAAAGATTTATCATAAGTTTGTAAGTTTGTTCGCTGGTAACTCCGATCGAGCTAAGGGACTGCAAGCATGGCAGAGCGTAGAGAAATTCTGGGGTTGTGGCGCAAGGGTGAGGACGCGTCCGCAGTGCTGGCCACGCTCATCAGTGTCCAAGGCTCCTCCTATCGCCGGCCGGGCGCGCGGATGTACATTCAGCCCACGTCCTATGCAGGCTCCATCAGCGGAGGATGTCTGGAGGGTGAGGTGGCGCGCAAGGCGTCCTGGATCACCCGGCATGGCGCGGCGCTCGAACGGTATTCCACGATGTACGATCAGGACGCTCCGGAGGAGATCCGCGAGATGCCCTATGGTCTGGGCTGCGGCGGCGTGCTTGACCTGCTGTTGGAGCCGGTAGCTCTTCCTGAAGCACAGGCCCTGCTCACCGCGCTCGAAGCCGCCGAAAAGGGCGCTGCTTTCAGCGCGGTGACTCTGCTGCCCAGCGGCGCGAGTGCGGGCCAGAACCTTGCCAGGGTAATTTTGGACAGAAATATCCCTGAAAATCGCAGCCTCTCCGAGCCGGTATTTGTAAGCAGGAATTGCGATGCCGCTACGAAAGAACTGCTCATCCACCTGGCAACCAGTTCCACGAAAACCGAGTTGATCTCTGCCCGTCTGAACGGCGAGCTACGTAACATCTACGTCGAAGCAATCCTTCCGCCCCCGCGCCTGGTGATTTTCGGAGCAGGAGATGACGTACATCCGCTGGTGCAGATGGCGCACCTTCTGGGCTGGCGTGTTGCGGTAGCGGATGGGCGGGCGTGGCTGGCGCAGGCGGGCCGCTTCCCGCAGGCCGACCAGGTGCTGGCGCTTCGCCGGGATATCAGCAACTTCAATGATCTGCATTTGACCGCGGAGGACGCGATCGCAATCCTGACCCACAGCTTTGAGCAGGATCGCAATCTGCTGGAGCGGTTGCTGCCGCTCGAATTATCGTATGTAGGTCTCCTCGGTGCGCGTCATCGCAGTCAGCTCCTGCTGAAGGAAGTAGCAGAGGCATTGAATTGGACGCCCGAGCAGTGCCTGAGCCGCGTTCATGCGCCCATCGGTCTGGACCTGGGCGGCGACAGCCCGCAGGCAGTCGCTCTTTCGATCATGGCTGAGATTCAATCTGTGATGCACCGCAAGCCAATCGCATTGCGCTCGACGCCTGCCATTGACATGAGCGCCGCTCCTGAGCGGCCCTATGTTCCGACGCAATGCCCGCTGGACCAACCTGCGGACGAATTTCTTTCGGATGCTGTGAGCCCGTCTCATGCCGAATCCGGGATCCGCTGACGAGCACCCGACCCCAGCCATCGTACTCGCGGCAGGCGCGTCCCGGAGGCTGGGTCAGCCAAAGCAACTTTTGACGCTGCACGGCGCGCAACAAGAAAAATTGCTTGAACGTGCCGTGCGGCTGGCCTTGGAGGCAGGCGCTGAGCCTGTTTTTGTGATCCTTGGCGCGCACGCGGAAGAAATTGAGCGCAATGTTCAACTCGGCCGCTGCAAAGTGCTGCTCAATTCAGAGTGGGAGGAAGGGATGGCCAGTTCTCTGCGCACCGGAGTGCGCGCGGCGATGGAAGCCTGCGCTGTGTGCTCCGGAGCGCTGGTGATGGTTTGCGATCAACCCGCACTTTCGGCGGAGCATTTGCGGAAGCTGCTGGCGGCCCACGTTGTTTCGCCCGAACTGCCGATTGTGTCGCGCTATGGGGGGCGCGACGGTGTTCCGGTTGTGTTGCCGCGCCGAATGTTTCCCGCAATGCTGACGCTGACAGGCGATCATGGTGCGCGAGCAATTTTGCGCCACAGCGAAAGCACGTATCCGATCGATTTTCCTGAAGGAGAGTGGGACCTGGACCATCCGGAAGACTTGCTGAAAGGCGATCAGACCTCCTGATGATCCTTGAGTGCGTCCGTCTCGTCGCTCGAAGGATTCTCTGGCGCGAGCGGCAGCGTAAAGAAGAACGTGCTGCCCCGGTTCAATTCGCTTTCTGCGCGAACCGTGCCGCCGTGCGCCAGGATAATGTGCTTAACGATCGATAGGCCCAGCCCCGTACCGCCCGATTCCAGCGAGCGCCCTTTATCGACGCGATAAAAACGTTCGAAGATTCGACCAAGGTGCTCGGACGGGATGCCGGCGCCAAAGTCCTTCACAAAAAACTCGACTGCTCCGTGAACTCGCCGCGCGCCGGCAACCACGCGATTCCCGCCATATTTCACTGCGTTTTCCAGCAGATTGGAAAGGACCTGCAGGATGGCGTCGGAGTCCGCGATAACCATGGCGCGGACGGGCTCACCTCTTTCCAGCACAAAATTCCGGTCCATCAGAGAACCTGTCAGCACAGCAGCCGCCTCGTCAATCAGTGCGTCGGCGTCTGTCGGCCTCAACTTCAGCTTGTACTCCCCGGACTCGATGCGGGCCAGCGCAAGGAGGTCTTCCGTAAGTCGATTCATCCGCGCTGCATTGCGGCAGATGATGGAGAGAAATTCCCGGTCCTGAGACGGGGCTCCAGAATGTTGCTCCAGCATCGTCTCCGCATAGCCGGAAATTGACGTCAGCGGAGTACGCAGCTCATGCGAGATGTTCGCGATGAAGTCGCGGCGGGTCCTCTCCACGCGATCGATCTCGGTGATGTCGTGCAGGACGACGACCGCGCTGCCCCCCAGCATGGGAGCGGCGCTCACTTCGAAGATGCGTCCTGGAACTACTGCGCGCGCTCTTGCTTTGGCGGTGGTGCGCTGACGCAGCGCCTGGCCCACGCAGTTCAGAAGATCAGGGTCGCGCACCGTCTGCACCAGCGCATTCCCCGGCTGGATGGCGCCTCCGGCGAGCCGCTCCATCACTTTGTTCGTCCAGTGAATGCGGCTTTGCGAGTCCACTGCAATCACGGCCTCCTCCATGCTGTCGAGCACGGTTTCCATTTCCTTCCGGCTATCCTCCAGCGCGCGGAAAACGACTTCGACACGCACGGCGGTAGCGTCTAGGGCGTTGGCCACGGCGGCGATTTCATCTCCCGCCCTCTCATGAATGCGCGCGCCAAAATCGCCTGCGGCAAGACGGTGAGCGAACTCCACAATGCGCGCCAGGCGGCGAGCCACGCCGTGAGCAAGCAGCGCCGCCACCAGGCTCGCCAGGACAAGCCCCAGCAGCGTAGCCCACAACAGGCTGCGGCGAACAACAGACAATGTGTTTCGAATCGCGAGCAATTGCGCAGGATCATGCAGGCCATGGGCGATCTGCGCCTGCAAATACGACTGCAGCATGTGCTGCTGAGAGAGGTCGAGGATTCCCGCCGCCACGAGCAAGACCAGAACCATTGCACTCAGCAGCTTGAAGAACACTCTTTGCGTCATGCCAATCCGTTCCCGATATGCGCGCGGTTCGCTACAAAGACTTTGGCATTTCGAAGCGGTAACCTGCCCCGCGCACCGTCTTGAGATATTGCGGATCTTCCGGGTCCGATTCAATCTTTTCCCGGATGCGGCGCACGTAAACATCTACAGAACGCGGCGTGACAAAGCGGGCATCTCCCCAGACGGCGTCCAGCAACTGGTCGCGGCTGAAGACACGTCCGGGATGGCGCGCCAGATATTCCAGCAGGCGAAATTCCGTTGCGGTGGTGGCCGCCAGTTGCCCGTTGACCCGCAATTGCATGGCGCTGGAGTCAATCTCCACCTGGTCGAAATGTAAAGCCATAGGGGCCGCGGGACGCTCAAACCGCCGCAGAACGGCTTTAATGCGGGCGACCAGTTCGCGCGGAGAAAACGGTTTGGAGATGTAATCGTCCGCGCCGAGTTCCAGGCCCAGCACGCGATCGCTCTCACTGGTGCGAGCGGTTAGAAAGATGACTGGCCTGATGGCCAGACCAGGATTTTTGCGGATACGGCGGCATAGATCCAGGCCGTCGCCGCCGGGAACCATAATGTCCAGCAGAAAAAGGTCGGGCGCTTTTCGCTCGGCATCTCCGAGCACGGCCAGGGGACTGACATAGGTGCGCACGGAAAACCCCGCGATCTCCAGGTTGTGCTGCACCAGGCGGGAGATGTCCTGATCATCCTCTAGAACAAAAATCGTCTGACTCACAGCGAATTTCCTCTCTCGGATGCCTGGCCGTCTGAACATTTCCGGCAGCGCATTTCTGCAGAGCATCAGAGTATCGCAATCGTGCAAATATCCTGCAAAAATACGATGAAGGCTGCATGACGGTCACGTGAAATTCCGATTCTGGAAGAGGATCGGGCCATCTTAGGCCAGCTCTGCAAGAATCTGCGCAACCGCCTGCTCGCATTGCTCGCGATTCACATCGCGATGGGTGACAAGCCGGACGGCAGCCGGTCCCAGGTTTCCACAAAGGACGCCGCGCCGTTTCAACCCGGCAACCAGGTCCAGAGCCCCCTGGCCACGTGTGATTTGAAAGATAACGATGTTGGTCTGCACGCTGGCGAGATCGACGAACAGGCCTGGGACTTTGGCCAGCGATTCCGCCAGGTATCGCGCGTTGGCGTGATCCTCTGCCAGCCGCTCCGTCATGGTGTCGAGCGCGAGCAGTCCCGCGGCGGCAAGAACTCCTGCCTGCCGCATGCCGCCGCCAAGCGCCTTGCGGAAGACCCGTGCTTTGTCGATCTGCTTTTGCGTGCCTACCAGCATGGAGCCGGCAGGCGCGCATAGGCCTTTCGAGAGGCAGAACATGACCGTGTCGAAACCGCGCGACAGTTCCGCAACGGTGGTCTGGAGATAGGCTGCGGCATTGAACAAGCGGGCGCCGTCAAGATGGGTGGGAAGACCTGCATCCCGGGCGCCAGCCCAGATTTCTTCCAGCACGTCCAGCGGCGTGACGGTTCCACCGGCCATGTTGTGCGTGTTTTCGAGCGAAATCAGTCCGGTCTGCGCGCGGTAATAAATGCCTGGCGCAATGGCCGCCTTGATCTGCTTCCACGTGAGCACACCGCGCTCCCCCGCAATGGTGCGCGGCATGCATCCAGAGAACGCGGACAACATGGCCATTTCCCAATCCACAATGTGCGAGCGCGCTTCACAGATCACTTCCTGCCCGTGCTGCGTGTGCAGACGAATGGCGATCTGATTTGCCATCGTTCCCGTGGGGACGAAAATCGCCGCCTCACGGCCGAAAATTTCCGCCGCCCGGCGCTCCAGGCTATTGACGGTGGGATCTTCGCCATACACGTCGTCTCCGACTTCAGCCGATGCCATAGCGGCCCGCATCGCCGCCGTCGGCCTGGTGACGGTGTCGCTGCGCAGATCGATTGTTCCCGTCGCGTTCCGGTGTAAAACGGCTTCATGCTCCGCAATCGTGGTGCTCAAACCAGTGCTCCCTGTTCCATAAATTCGTGCGACAAATCTTCTTCGCGAACAACTCCCAGAAAGCGTTCGAAGACATCGTTCGCGAACAGCCTTCCGTGGTTCGTCAGCCGCACGTGCGTGGCAGTGCGTTCCAGCAATCTCTCCTGTTCGCATTCCGCAACAATCGGCCAAAAAGCTCGCATGGCGGCAGGGCCAATCTTCTTTTCCAGTTCGACCAGCGACACTCCCGTGGCCAGGCGCAGGCCAAGAAACCACGCTTCCTCGGCCGCTGCCGTTGCGGAGATGGCGGTCCGCACTTCCTCAGCGGGTCCCGCCATGTATCGGTCCAGATTGTCGGTGTTGCCAAAGCGTACCGCAGTGCCATCTGGCACGAAGAGAAAGGAATGCGCATCCAGACCGAATCCGAGATAGGGCTGACGTGTCCAATACTTCAGGTTATGTCTGGACTGGTGGCCAACACGCGCAAAGTTGGAGATTTCATATTGCGCAATGCCTTCCCTGGTAAATCGCTCGCACGCCTCGTTGTACATGGCGGCAATCCGCTCTTCGCGCGGAACCAGACCCACCCCATAGCGCGTGCCACCAGCCAGCATTTCGCGGCCCAACCGGGAATCCTCGTCCACGTCCAGCATGTAGACGCTCAAATGCGGGACACCGGTCGAGATTGCCACGTCCAGTGACTCACGCCAGCTTGCTTCCGTCTGGTGCGGAAGGCCCGCAATCAAGTCCACATTGATGTCGTTGATCCCAGCGCCGCGAAGACGGGCAATTTCCAGCAACGTGGCGGCACGGGTATGCAGACGTCCCACGGCAGCGGCTTCGCGGTCGAGGAACGACTGCACGCCAAGGCTCACCCGATTGAAACCCAAATCCGGCAGCGACCGCAGAAGATCGTCCTGCAATTGGCCGGG
The DNA here is from genome assembly GCA_027323885.1 of Acidobacteriaceae bacterium. Classification (GTDB taxonomy): domain Bacteria; phylum Acidobacteriota; class Terriglobia; order Terriglobales; family Acidobacteriaceae; genus JAKAAZ01. The sequence continues at coordinate 13,811 of DAHVZT010000054.1, read as the reverse complement.
CGCACACTCCAGCGCCACTTCTGCTCGCGGATCCACCTGGAAAACTTCCTGCAGCGCGCGCACGATCTGCTGCATCTGTTCGGAAGAGAGCAGGCTGGGTGTGCCTCCGCCGAAATAGACGCTGTCGACGATCCGCGGCAATACCATGCAGAAATCGGTGCGCTGGTGAGTCTCGCGGATTTCGGCTGTCAGGCGATCCACATAGGCTGACATGCGCTCGCCGCCGAACACGCCTGAAGCAAAGTTGCAATAGCTGCACTTGGCGCGGCAGAACGGGATGGAGATATAAATTCCGAGCGTATCCGGCATGAGGGTTGCTCTAAATGTCCGCTGCGGCGGAGATTTGCGCGAAAGTTCGTACAATAGCAGTGTCGCATGGCAGACGAAAAGCAGAACGCCCAACAGCATGAAGACGATGTAGTCGGTAAGGCCTATGACGGCCGGCTGATGCGGAGGCTGCTGACCTATTTGCGGCCATACCGGCTGCAGGTCGGCGTCTCGCTTGTCGCCATTCTGCTCAAAGCCTTTTCGGATGTTCTGGGTCCTTACCTGACGAAGGTTGCCATCGATCTTTACATGTCGCAGCGCGGGGCGACGCACCATTCCCTGCTGTCGCGCTATTTGAGCAGCAACGCGATCACCGGCATCAGTGAAATCGCTGGGATTTATCTGGGTTCTCTGGTATTCAGTTATTTCCTGGAGTTTGTGCAGACATACCTGATGCAGTGGACCGGGCAGAAGGTCATGTATGACCTGCGCAGCCAGATCTTCCGGCACATTCAGCGCATGCAGGTTGCTTTCTTCGACCGCAATCCGACAGGACGCCTGGTCACGCGCGTTACCAGCGATGTGGATGCGCTGAATGAAATGTTTACCTCCGGCGTCGTCTCGATTTTCGAAGACGTGCTGGTGCTCGCCGGAATTGTATTTGTAATGCTGCGCATGAACTGGTGGCTGGCGCTGCTCGCCTTCTCCGTGATTCCCTTTATCCTGCTGGGGACGCAAATCTTTCGCAAGTACGTTCGCGAATCCTACCGCCGCATTCGCACCGCAATCGCGTGGATCAATGCCTATCTGCAGGAGCATGTCAGCGGCATGAGCGTGGTGCAGCTTTTCAATCGCGAGGAGCGCGCCTTTCAGGATTTTGAAAAGGTCAATCGTCAGCACATGAAGGCGTTCAAAGACGCCATTATGGCGTATGCGCTCTACTATCCGGCGGTAGAAATTCTCAGTTCGCTTGCCGTGGCGATCATCATCTGGATTGGCGGCCGAGGGGTGCTGCGCGGTGCGGTCACCCTGGGCGTGCTGGTCGCCTTCATCCAGTATTCGCAGCGCTTCTTTCGTCCCATTCAGGACCTGAGCGACAAATACAACATTCTGCAGGCGGCCATGGCGGCGAGCGAACGCGTCTTCAGGCTGCTCGACACAGAGCCGGATATTGTGTCGCCGGAACACCCACGCACGGGCGATGGCTCAGGCCGCATTGAGTTTCGCAATGTCTGGTTCACCTACCAGCGACTCGACGAAGCTACGCACGCGCGCCTGCGGGAAACCAGCACGCCGCAGAATGAAAATATCGAGTGGGTGCTGAGGGATGTAAGCTTCACCGTGCCCGCGGGAGAGACAGCGGCCATCGTGGGACATACTGGCGCGGGCAAAACCACATTGAGCAGCCTGATGCTCCGGTTTTACGACGTGCAGCGTGGAGCGGTTCTGATCGAGGGCGTGGACGTGCGCGAGTGGGACCTTCAGGAACTGCGCCGCCGTTTTGCCGTTGTACTGCAGGACCCCGTGCTATTCACCGGTTCCATCGCCAGCAATATAAGGCTAGGCACCGAGCGCATAACCGATCAGGAGATAGAGGACGCAGCCGATCAGGTCAACGTTGGCGATTACATCCGGTCCCTGCCTGGTGGATTCAACGAGCCGGTCCGCGAGCGCGGCAGCACACTTTCCACAGGCCAGAAGCAACTTATCAACTTTGCCCGGGCATTGGCGCACAATCCCAGGATTCTGATTCTCGATGAAGCTACTTCCAGCGTCGATACGGAAACAGAGATGCGCGTACGTTCCGCCCTCACCCGTCTGGTCACGGGCCGCACATCCGTGGTTGTCGCACACCGGCTGTCCACGATCCAAACAGCCAACCAGATCCTGGTGATGCATAAGGGCCAATTGCGGGAAATTGGCACACACCAGCAGTTGCTGGCACAGCGAGGGCTCTATTGGAAGCTGTACCGGCTGCAATATAAAGACCAGGAAATGCCCGAAACAAAGGTCACCCAGGGCGACGCCCTGGCGTTTACGGCCGATTGAAAGGGTCTCAGGAACTCCGTCATTTCAAGCATATTCATTTCCGCCGGCGAAGCGAGCGGCGAGCGCTACGGGGCTATGCTGATCGAAGAACTGCGCACCCGTTTGCCGGATGCGCAGTTCTTCGGCCTCGGGGGTCAGGCCATGGAAGCCGCAGGATGCGAACGCGTCGCCCGGGCTGAAGATATCGCCGTCATGGGCATCACGGAAGTCATCCAGCATCTGCCGCGCATTTACGGAGAGTATCGCGGCCTGGTGCGAAGTATCCGCGCCCGCAAACCCGATGTCGCCGTGTTGATCGACTTCCCCGATGTGAATTTTCGCCTGGCGCGCGAACTGAAGAAAATGAGCATCCCTGTGGTTTACTTCGTGAGTCCGCAGCTGTGGGCATGGAAAAAGCACCGCATCCGATGGGTGCAAGACCGGATAACCAGGATGCTCGTCATTTTCCCCTTTGAAGAAACATACTACCGGGGGCGCGGAGTGGATGCGGAGTTTGTCGGCCATCCCCTTGCCGAACTCCCGCAGCCGGCGGTAACGCGAGAGGAGTTTGCAGCACGTTTTGCACTGGACCCCGGCAAACCATGGATCGGTCTGCTGCCCGGCAGCCGCCCAAAGGAAGTTGGCCTCAACCTGCCCGGGATGATGGCCGCTGCGACCAAGCTGGGCAATCGCTACGAATACATATTGCCAGTGGCTGCGACGCTTCCCCCGGCATGGGTGCGGAACACTGTGGCCCAATGCGGCAGCGTTCCCATTCACGTTGTGGAGGATGCCCGTGCCACTCTGTTCCATGCGCGGGCAAGCATCGTTGCCAGCGGCACCGCGACGGTGGAGGCCGCTCTGATAGGAAATCCCTTTATCGTGGTGTATCGGTTATCGACTCTTAGCTACGCCGTGGCCCGGCGGCTGATAACCCTGCCGCACGTAGCAATGGTGAACCTGATTGCGGGCCAGCGTATCGTCCCCGAGCTGATTCAAGATGAATTTACCGCAACCAATGTGGTCGCCGCGCTGCAGCCGCTTCTTGAGGAAGGACCGCTTCGAACGCAAATGCGGCAGGATCTCCTTGAATTGCGCGCCGAGCTCACCGTCCGGGAAGACTCTGGCTCGATCGAGACGGGGCGCCCCAAAGCCACCAACACCATCGCCCGGGTGGCTGACTGCGTTTTGCAGTTGGCCGGCGCGCGAAATTCTCCGGAAGCTGTGCGGTAATGCCGGAATGACAGCCCATTTCTGCGAACGTCCGTTGCGGGCATTCGCGATTCTGCTCTTTGTTTACGCAGCTCCGGTTCTATACGGGCAAACCTCACAACCCGCGCAGCCCATTCGCATCCAGCATTACCGCATTGATGCGGCGCTGGATCCGGCTCGACACGTGCTGAAGGCGGAGACAACCGTTACCTTTACCGCTTTAGAAAATGCAAAGACCGTCTCGTTTGAGTTGAACCCCGCACTGGCCGTGGCGGAAATTACCGATGAGAGTGGCAACATCCTTGAGGCGACGCGCAGCTCTTCCGGCGATCTCGGATCGATGGCGGAAGAAAACGTCCTTCGCGTGACACCCGCGACGCCACTGCACGCGGGTGACTCCATAACCTGGACATTTCGCTACAGGGGTACCCTCGATTCTCCCGCGCACCCAAATCCTGCCTCTCCGCAGCTTGCATTCGTAGGAAATCCGGTTAGCTATCTCCTGTACCCAGCGCAGTGGTTTCCAACCGCCGGCGACAACACCGATCGGTTCACCGCGACCATGCATATCCATGTTCCCGCGGAAGAAGTGCTGGGCAGTCGGCCAACTGGCGCCCCGCATCGGGACGGCGAAGGCCGCAAAGTTTTTGATTTTGACTGGGCACACCCGGGATTCCCAGGAACCGTGCTCGCTGGAAATTTTACTCAGCCGCACGTAGCAGGCCCAGACTCCAAGGTGCGCCTCTATCTCATCCAGCAGCCTGACACAGGCAAAATGAAATTCGACGGGCAATCCTACGCTGCGACGGCTTCTCGCATATACAACTTTCTGCGCGCAAAATTTGGCCCGCTGGATTCCGAAGCGTTGAACATCGTCGAGCTGCCGGATGGCTCTTTGCCCGCATATTCCGCTCCAGAGCTCGCGCTCATTTCCGCGGCCCACATGCAGGATGAACCGCCGCGGCTGCTGGTGAACACGATTGCTCACCAGTGGTGGGGTGAACGAGTCAGCCCGTCAACCTTAGGCGATGCATGGATCACGAATGGCATGTGCCGCTATGCTGAGCTGAGTTTTCTGCAAAGCTCATCAGGAGCAGCCGCCGTGCGGCAGGCCGTACTCGACACTTCCGCCGCCGCGCTGGCCTATGACACCATTCCACTGCGCGATGCAGGCCGCCGTGCGGTTTTCTCGCCGGAATTTGAATGGATGACCTACGACAAGGGCGCTATGATCTTCCGCATGCTGCAATGGCAGATCGGGGACGCTGCTTTCGCATCCACGCTGCAAGACATTCTGTCGCAGGCAGCAAAAACCATTTCATCCGCACAGTTGCAAAGAGCAGCCGAATCCGCCTCTCGCCAGAACTTGCGGCCATTTTTTTGGCAATGGATTGAAAGCACCGGAGCCCCGCGCCTGCAGGCCAGATGGACGACCTATCGCCTGGGGAACAATCAAGGATTTCGCACGCTCGGAACGATCGAACAAAATCTGGATCTGTTCCGGATGCCGGTGGAAATGCGGATCGAGACTGAGGGAAACCCGGTGACGCAGCGCGTCGAAGTCGTCGGACCGCATACCCAGTTCGTCATCGACAGCTTTGGAATGCCCAAAAAAGTATCGCTTGACCCGCAGCACTGGTTACTACGCGACAGCCCGGACATGCAGGTTCGCGTTCAAATCCTGCGCGGTCAGCAGCGGCTGTTGCGCGGGGATGAGGCCCACGCAATTCGCGATTATCAGCGAGCTCTTGCAATCAACAACAACAGCTCACTGGCGAGTTATCGGCTGGGAGAAGTGTATTTCCGGCAAAGAAACTTTCAGGCAGCCGCAGACGCTTTTCGCGCGGCGTTGCGCGGAGACGGGATTCCAAAATGGATAGAGGTCTGGAGCGATCTCCAGCTTGGCAATGTTTTCGATGCCTCCGGCCAGAGAGAGCGGGCCATAAACGAATATCGCGAAGCATTGCAGACCGGCGATAACACCGGCGGAGCACTCGATTTCGCGCGGACCTACCTGCAGCAGCCCTATTCCATCCCAGAAAAGGCCACGCGGTAAGCCGGCCTATTTCTTGTCTTCCAGCGCCGCCAGGACATCGCTGACCTTCGGTTCCACGCTCAGCATATACTCGCGCACGCGGCGGCGTTCTTCGGGCGCCAGAGATGGCAGCACTACCAGCAGACGGCGCAGCGTGGTGCCGATGTCGTCGGCGTAGTTCATCATGCGGATGGCTTCTCCAGAAAGCGGCATTGGTTCTCCTTCAGTCATTTTGGTCTCGATCTATTTTGCGGTGCGGAAGGCATACTCGTAAAGCACACGGACAGAATGGAGCTTACGGATTCTCGTTGTGCGGCTCTACCCAGCCGTCACGATCCGTCACTTCCGTCAGCGCAGCCAGTTTTTCGGCAATCCATGGCTGCAGCGCATCGGACGAATATCGCCAGGTCCAGTTCCCGACCGATTGCGCCGGCGTGTTCATTCTCCCCTCACCACCCAATTGCAGCAGATCCTGCATTGGAAACAGGCAGAGGCGTGCGACGGATGCGGCAGCTCCTCGCATCATTGCCCAGACGACGCCATCATCTCCGGGATGCAGGTACGCCGCGATCGCCGCGCGCTCTGTCTCACTGGCCGTGTGCCACCATCCCATGGTCGTGTCGTTGTCGTGCGTGCCCGTGTAGATGACCATGTTCTCTTCACAGCGGTGCGGCAAGTGGATGTGGGCTCCACGGCCGCTGAAGCCGAACTGCATCACTCTCATTCCGGGCAGACCACAACTGGTCCGCAGTTTCTCCACCTCCGGCGTGATCAATCCCAGATCTTCCGCGATGAGGGGAAGATCGCCAAGCTGTGCGCGAAGGCGCTGAAACAGCTGCATCCCAGGCGCTTTTACCCAGGAACCCCGGACCGCCGTTTCGTCCTCCGCCGGAATCGACCAGTAGGCCTCAAAACCCCGGAAGTGATCCAGACGCAGCAAATCGCAAAGAGACAGGGCGCGCCGGATTCGCGCTTCCCACCAATCGAAATTCCGCCGCTTCAGCACGTCCCACCTGTAAAGCGGGTTGCCCCATTTTTGACCGGTAGGGCTGAAGTAATCCGGTGGAACGCCGGAGACCTGAAGCGATTTCTTCTGCTCGTCAAGATCGAAGATTTCCGGATTCATCCAGACGTCGCAGCTATCGTAATTCACGAAGATGGCCGCGTCGCCGATGAACCCAATTTTTCGTTCCCCGCAGTAGTCCCGTAACGCGTGCCACTGCTCATCGAAAAAGAACTGGATGATTTTCTGCATCAGGCGCTCGTGCCCATGTTCCGCGCGAAAGGCCGCCATGGCACCGGGATCCCGCTGCACGTACTCTGGCGGCCACTCCGACCAGCTTGCTCCCGCGAACATGCTCCGGAGAACGGCAAAGCTGGCGTAGGGATCAAGCCAGAAAGAGCTCTCCTCGCAGAATTGCTCGAAGCGGCTGCGCAATGCTCCGCCGGAATGGGCGGCAAACCGCTCCGCTGCCCGCTGCAAAAGAGGATACTTGTGCCGCGCCGCCGCTTCGAAATCGGCTGGCCCCTCCGCGCCGGGCAGGTCGTCCAGGCTGCTGCCATCCAGCCAACCCTGCGCGGCCAGTACCTCCAGGCTGATGAAGAGCGGATTGCCTGCAAAAGCCGAAAGCGCGGAGTAGGGCGAGTTTCCATATCCCGTAGGGCTGAGTGGAAGCACTTGCCAATATTGCTGCTTTGCGGCAGCCAGAAAATCGGCAAATGCGTAGGCAGCTGGCCCCAGGTCTCCTATTCCGCCACGGGAGGGCAGCGAAGACACGTGGAGCAGGATACCCGACGCGCGTTCCGTTAGCATTCACTCTCCAAATGAAAGAACTTGTCTTTTCAATATGCGGACTGTTCCGTTCATTCGTCTGCCATCGCTGGAGCAAAGAACCTGTGCTGGAAAAAATGGCGCCAGGAACTTTGCTTCAGGAAATCAGAACTCGCATCCAGCCCGTTTGGGTTAGATGCCGACCGGGAAGGTGAACGTGGGACGTTCTTTGCTCAGTCCGCATGAAAGAACTTGCTATAACCCAACCTGCGGAGGCGCCGCAGCTTGTTTGCTGTAGCGGATCAGACCGCGCTGGATATAGTGCTGCTGCAAGGATGTAACGAAGACGGCGAACGCGGCATCGCGTCGCTGCTGGACGATCTGATCGCGGGTCGTATCCAGATTTTTTTGGATCTCCGCCTCCGTGGGCGCCTGTTTATCCAGCAACTTCATCACGATTCCGGTTCGCTGCGTCACAATCGGGCCGCTGAATTGTCCGGGCTGCAGAGTGAAAGCGACGGAGCCGTCGGAACCCATCGATCCCAGATCGGGCACCTGGCCGGTGCTGTCAACCAGGTCACTTGTCTTGACGGTGGCGCCCACTTCCTTCGCGGCTTTTTTCAGGCTGTTTTCCTCTTTCGCTTTGATCGCCAACTGCTGCGTACGGCTACGCAGCAAAGTGGCAATCTGGCTGTTGCGGAAATCTTCCAAAACTGTGGGCTTGAATGTGTCGAAGGTCGGCGCATGGGCTGGAACGACTTTCAACACGGTAAAAACGGCGTAGCCCTCTCCCGTGGAAACGCTCTGGGGCGGGGCGTCGGGCTTGGTCTTGAAAGCACGGGCCAGAAGCTGGGATCCGTCCGCCAATCCGGGGACAACTGAGCCCTGCTGCAGTTCTCCTGTCGTAGTCACCTGCAGGTGATTGGCTTCCGCCGTTTTCGCCAGCCCGTTCTTCTGGGCTTCAGCCTGCAACTTGGCTGCGTAATCCTGGGCCATCTGGGTCTGCTTCTGCTGCATCAGGTTCGCCTTGATCAAATCGTGGACTTCTTCCACCGGCTTTACATGGGCAGGCTGCTTCTCTTCCACCTGCAGAATATGGAATCCAAACTGCGTGCGGATGATTCCAGAGGTCTGACCTGGCTTGAGCGAAAACGCCGTCTTATCGAATTCCGGCACGGTGGCGCCGTGCTGGATGAAGCCCAGTTCCCCGCCCTGTGCTTTACTGCCCGGATCGTCCGAATACTTCTTAGCCAACTCGGAAAATTTCGCGCCATGCTGAAGCTGTTGCAAAATATCTTGCGCCTTGGCCTGCGCAGCACTCACTGTCTTGGCGTCCGCTTTCGGCGGAACCTTGATTAGGATGTGCCGCACCCGCACTTCTTCTGGGACCTGGAAATCTTTCTGGTGCTCGTTGTAGTACCGCTGAATGTCCGCGTCGGTGATTTGCGGCGGCCCGCCGGGAACCTGGCCAAAGTTGAACGCCACATATTGCACCTTGCGCGTCTCCGGAATGGCGTGTGCATACCGGGCGGAGTTCTGCTGGAAATAAGCCTTCAGTTCCGCCTCGGAGGGATTGATCTGCTTGCGCAGGTCCGCCGCGGAGAGGACCGCGTATTCGAACTTCACTTTTGTAGCCTGTTTCAGGTACGCCGCACGCACTTCCTGCGGAGATACACTCAACCCGCCTGTAATCAGGGCCTCCAGCCGATTGATGAGAATTTCCTCCTTCAACTGAGTCTCAAAATCCGCCCGCGACATGTTGAAGTTGTTCTGTACGAAGTCGTCATAGCGTTGTTCCCCGATGAATTTTCCATCTGGAAACAACATCGGCGCGAAGGGCCCGTGGGTCAGTTCATTCCGCACGTCTTCATCCGTGACCGTCAGTCCAAGCCTGCCTGCCTCCTCCACCAGAACGGCGCGCTGCACCAGCGCCTGGCCAGCCCGCTGCATCAAAAACGGCAGGAGGAAGTCTGGATAGTGCTGCTGCTGCTGCATCCGTTGCGCAACCTGCTGCACCTGGGCCATCGGTACGTCTGTGGAGGAACCCAGAAAGCGGCCGAAAAGGTTGTCGCTGTGCACGGTGGCGAAACTGTTGCCGCCGACTCCCGCATCCTGGAAGATTCCGGGTACAAGCGTGATCACCATCAGAATTGCGACGATGGAAATCAGGCCGATAAAAATAAATTTGGTGATGCGACTGTCCTGCTGCAGAAAACGAATCATGTGCGGATGACGACCTTAGATGCGGCGCGGAAACGCCAGCGGAAATTGGCTATGATCTCAGGACCCGATCGAGTGACACAGCTTTGCTCAGTATAAATTAGCCCGTCGGCTTTGAGTGAAGCCGCCAGGCTGCGAGCTGTCCCTCAGTACGGATAGCCGCCCGGCGGAGCGCCCGGCAGCGGCGGCGGCATGGGCGGGTAGCGACGGCGACGGTAGCCATAGCCCGGCAAATTCGCCGCAAGTGCACGCACTTCATCGGCAGTGGGCTCACGTACCGTGAGCGGCGCGTTCAAATGGAACGTGATGACAGCTTCCGCCGGAACCACCAGATGCGGACCGGAAGACAGAGCGGAAAGTCCGGCGCCGCCTATTCCGCCGATGGCTGCGCCGAGGAGTGCGACTGGACCGCCTCCGGCGATCGCTCCCGAAACCGCACCCAGGCCCGCGCCACCCGCAACGGAAGAAGCGGTCTCTGCGCCCTTGCCCGGTCCGCGATGGGCCCAGACGTAGCTGCTGAGCACATAACTGGTGCGCCCGACAATCACATTCGAGAGTTGCAGCGCCAACTGCGGCCGCCCGGTCAGGTGGCCAGGGGGCCGGGCGTCGATCACCGTACCTTCCACGTAAGCGCCGCGTGGAATGGCGATGATGCCGTTTGAAAGCGCAACGTCCCGCACCAGAATGCCGCGAAATCCTGTGCCCGGCTTGGTATGGTGGCTATCCACGGTTTGCAGCATTCGCACGTACAAGGGGGTTCGCGCTGGGATCCTGAGCAGCGGAGGAGCCGGCCGCTGATACATGCGAGGTGGCGCACTCTGCGGGCGATTCTGGGCGGGCAAGTTTCTGTTGGCATTTATTCCGTTCGACAGGGCCGCGTTCGCTGGGCGAGCAGAAGCCGCTGGCCGCTGTTGTCCCGCATTGAATCCTGGCGCCACGGCAGCGACCGAGCCAATCGAGAGCTGGTCGTCCACCTTCTTGACGCCTGGAACCGAGTTCACCAGCGCATCGGCCTCACTGCGAAGGGCCTGATTGGGAACCGTTCCGCTCAAGGTCGCCGTGCCGTTATGCACCCAGACGCCCAGGTCCAGCGGACGCAGAGTATTGGAATCCATCAGCTTCTTGTCGATCTCGTCGGCAATTTTATTGTCCATCTGCTGCTGCGCCGCCGATGGCATCGCCGCCACGGACGATTTCTGCGCGGACAGTTCACCGCCGAGCAGCAAAACGGAGGTCAAAGCGATAAATAGCAGCGGTCGTCCCTGCAACCTCCCACCAATCAAGTTCCGATATCCGGTACGCCAGCTTTTCCGGCCACTCCCCACGCGAAGCATTCTCACCCCAGGCTGAATCACTAGTAGCAGACGCAAATCGCAGTAAAAAGTTTCTACCGAATCAGGAAGCACTCAAAAAACCAGCGGCGAATGTTTTTCGCCGCCGGTCTCGCAGAGATACAGCTTTATTGCCTGCCGTCGTGGTCCTGATTGAACTGGAACAAGTCCATCAGATCGCCAATCGCAGGTCCGTTGGTAGGAACATAGGGATTGACGCCGTCCTGTCGAGGGTTCGGCAGATTGTCGCGGCTGCGTTTGGTCAGCGGGTCCAGATACCAGTTCGCCTCAATGAACTTGAGGATAGAAACATGGTCGTTGTACTGGTGGGAAATGCGGCCCGGCTTGGTAAAGCGCGACACGACGATCATGGGGATGCGCGTCCCATCGCCGAAGTAATCGAGCGGCTGAATATATCCGGAGTCGTAGAATCCGCCGCCCTCATCCACAGTGATGAAGATTGCGGTGCTCCGCCATAGCTTTGGATTGGCCTTCACACCATCGACGATTTTCTGCACGAAGCCTTCAAACAGATCGAGCTTCGACGAAGCTGGGTGCCCGTCGACATACCCGCTGGGCTTGACGAAGGAGACCGCCGGCAGCGTCCCCTTCTGCAGGTCCTGGTACAAATCCACCGTGTCCTGCAGGTGCGCGCTGACCACCGCCGGGTTGGTCATGATCGAGGTGGAATACTGGAAGAAGTTGCAGATGTTGCAATACTCGTCCGCCGGATCCACATAGTTCCCGTCCGGATTGTTTTTGTATTCGTTCCACTGGTCCCCGTAGTATTTCCAGGAAATGTTCTTCTCCAGCAGCGCATCGCCAATGTTGCGGACCGTCGAAGGAGGGACCGTGAAGACCGTGTTGCCCGCGCTTGTGTCCGTCGAAGCAACCTGGCCGTTGCCGTAATAGCCTGGGTTGTAGTTGTTCAGCAAGTAGTAGTGGCCGGGATCGCACTTGGGATTCACTTCATACGGCAGTGAACTCAGATAATCCAGAATCGAGCCGACGCCGGGCGCATCCGAGTCGGAACAGTTGCTGTAGCTGCCCCCGCCATAGGAAGCCGAACCGTAGGAACCCCCGCCGTAGCCATCCTGGATCCACCAGTTGTTGGTTCCCGGCTGGGCATTCGGGTTTTCAATTTCGTTCACAACGCCGGCGTTCGGTGTTCCGGCTGCAACCATCCGGTTCTCTGGCGGTCGCTGCGGCTGACCGTGGCCATCGCTGTACCAGATCATGTCACCGGTACCCAGCATGATGTGATTCGGACCGGTTCCTCCCATCACTCCCTGGTGATAGTTGTCGCTCATCGCGTACGTGTTCGCCAGGTAGGTGAAGTAAGGGGCGTCCCCCTGCTGGACGTTATAGAAGCCCATCGAAGCTGACCCCTCACCGGTCGTCTCTTCCGTAAAAGGCCTGGGCCGTGGCTTGCCATTCTCATTGGATCCCACGCTTATTTCTACCCAGGGAAACAGATCGGACTTGCATCCGCTCGGGTTCCACTCGGTCGCGTAGTCTGTGTTGCAATCCGTTTGCTGCCACATCTGATAGAAGCGATGCACCGGACTCGCTGCATACGCATCGTAAGGAATGCCTGGCGTCAGTTGAAACGGCCCAGGCGGCAGATCGTTATAGTTCGGCACGCGAGTATCTGGCGTGCCGGCCTTCAGCCCAGTTCCCCCAGTCGTCAAATACTTGTAGTAGGAATCCGGCAATCCATTTTCAAGTTTCATCGCTTCCGCGATGGTGGAAATCCAGGGTTTTGTGGGGCCGCCCGCCAACGGTACCGGCAGCAACGGGTACACCGACTTGTGCATCGGGCTCTGTTCGTATCCGTCGCGGCTGGAATCGACGGCCTTGGATTGGATGGCAAGAGAGTAATTCGGACCCGGCGTCCCATCCGGGTTGACAATGCCTTTGGAGAGAAGATTGTCCACCTTTTCGCCGCGTTTCGGCTGATAGGTGGCAAATATATGGTCAAAGGAGCGGTTCTCGCCGATGATGACGATCACGTGCTTGATCGGCGTGCGGGTGCGGGGCTGATTGTCTTTGTCTTGCGCGTAGGCGGCCATTGAACAGCTCGCGAACACTTGCAGGCCAGCTAAAAACGCTGCGCTGCATTTAAGAGTCCAATCGTGGGAACTGAACTTTTTGGGCATGGAATGCATCCTCCAGGAAGACTGGCGTTGCTAACTCCTCGAAAAGAGGCCAGTAGCAACGCCTTCCACCCTAGGGACACGTCTTTGCATTCCATTGAAACGTCGAAGAATTGACGGTGAATATTTTTGATTGCAGCTGAGAAATCGACCCGGCCGTTGGCGTGCCCAAATGGCTGGGACGAGCGGGCGCGCCGCAATCCTACTTCACTGCTTCTTTGACCGCGTCTCTCAATTGCCGCAAACCGGCTGCCACATCCTTTCCCAGATGCGCTCGCAGGGCGCGTCGACCGCGTTGCTGTAACACGCTCAGGTCTCCCGCAGCCTGCGCATCGATCACGACGCCAAATGTATATTTTTGGCCCGGAACCTCCACGTCCGCGGCGTGGTCCGCCGTCACCTGAAGAAACACTCCAGTGTTCGGCCCTCCCTTGTAATCCTGCCCGGTGGAATGAAGGAATCGCGGTCCGAATCCAAGGCATGTCGCGACCTTTTTACCATTGCGCACGGCGTGCCGCAGTTCCTGCAACGTCTTCTCATGCTCCCGGTCGCGCTGGATGAACGCCAATGTTGCGAAATAGTCGTTCGGCCTGAGCTGCGCCAGGTGGGATCGCAGATAACCTGCAAGCGTGGGCTGCCCCACATCCTGCCCACCATGCAGGATCGCTGCATAGTTCGTATCCGCGAATAGCTTGATTGGGCCGTTGTTGTCGAAGATAGCGGTCTGCTGCGGCAGCTTGCCACTTTTTTCGTATGCCTCGGTAAGCCGCCGCGTCTCCACCTTTGCGGCC
>DAHVZT010000035.1 GCA_027323885.1 Acidobacteriaceae bacterium | reverse complement strand
CTGATTCAGTTCGTCGGCGCGGAAGCTCTTACCCATGAACACATCCTAAAAGCCGATGAAGAAAAAGCCGACACCTTTCATCGTCGGCTTTTTCTATCCCCGACAGACTCCTAGGAAATCAGCCCCATCCCCTTGCCCACTCGCGACATAACGTCCAGTGCTTCATCGAGCTGGGCGCGCGTGTGTTCGCTGGTCATAATCGTGCGAACCCGCGCTTTTCCTTCCGGCACCGTGGGAAAGGCAATTCCCGTTGCCATGACCCCAGCGTCGAAAAGCTTCCGGGAAAACTCCATCGTCGCGCGGCCATCGCCGATGATAACCGGAGTGATGGGTGTTTCGCTCGCCGGGGTGGTGACACCCCCGATGTTGAATCCTGCGCTGGCGAGTTGCTGCTTGAAATACGCGGTGTTGTCCCATAGCCGCTGGATGCGCTCGGGCTCATTCTCTAGAATGTCGAAGGCCGCGATGCAGGTGGCGGCAACCGACGGCGGATGCGAAGTGGAGAACAGAAACGGCCGCGCGCGGTGGTATAGATACTCGATCAGATCGCGCGAACCGCAGACGTATCCGCCAAGCGCGCCAATGGCCTTGGACAGCGTGCCCACCTGTACGTCTACGCGGCCATCGCAGTGGAAATGGTCCACGCTGCCTCGCCCATTGCGGCCCAGCACGCCCGACGCATGCGCATCATCGACCATCATGATGGTGCCGTATTTGTCCGCCAGATCGCACAGCCGGTCTACCGGAGCGATGTCGCCATCCATCGAGAACACCCCGTCGGTGATCAGCAGTTTGCGGCCCGCTTCGTTCTGGATTTCTCGCAGCAATTCTTCCGCATGCGCGACATCTTTGTGGCGAAACACCTTGATCTTCGCGCGGGACAATCTTGCACCGTCAATGATGCTGGCGTGGTTCAGTTCGTCCGAAATGATGAAGTCTTCTTTGCCGAGTATGGAGGACACAGTTCCAGCATTGGCCGTAAACCCGGATTGAAAAACAACGCACGCCTCCACGTTCTTGAATCGTGCAATTTTCTCTTCCAGCTCCATGTGGATGCGCATCGTTCCGGCAATCGTGCGGACCGCGCCGGAGCCCACGCCATATTTGCGGGTCGCTTCAATGGCCGCTTCACGCAGTTTCGGATGTGAGGTAAGCCCGAGGTAATTGTTGGAAGCGAGATTGATGACGCGTTTGCCATCATAAGTGCAAACGGCTTCCTGCTCATCCTCCAAAACGCGAAGCCTGAAAAACGTCCCCTTCTGTTTCAGCTCCTCGATTTGTTCTGTAAGGTGCGCCAACTGCTTGCGGCGAGCAACGGTCGTGATCATTGCGGCACTCCATGGCGGGAAGCATCCCAACCTGAAATCCTATTCCTTCCTATCGCGAGTGAACAGCCGCAAGACGCGTTCGCATGTCAACCGCGGCTGGAGACCTTATCTCGGCTCGCGCAGGACCGGCCATCCTCTGCGTTCCGTAATCCAGCCGAATACTCCCAGACCAAACATCACGCCGCCAGAAAGCACCATAAGCGCAATATTGATGATTCCGGAGGCGCTCAGCTGAGAAAGAAACTGTCCGCCAATCGCAATACCCAGAAGAGGAAGACCCATCGACATCAACACCATGGACGCAAAACGCCGCTGAAAGAAAGCACCTGCTGACGCTGCGAGTGTGATGATGCCGCCCGTGAGGATCACGCCAACCTCGAGCCAGGAACTACCGCGAATGCTCGTCAAAGCGGCGATAGGAAAATAAATAAGGTTGGCCATTCCCCACAGAATTCCCAGCGAAAAGACCGTTACACCCCAAAAGTGTTGAAGCCTGTACTCCTGTTCTGGATTCTTCGTCATTCTTTTTTCATCTCTTCCTTTGCGCTGGCAGGCGCGTTCGGAAAGCCGTAGGGGCAATGACGGCAACCAGACTGGCAGCAAAATCCCCGCTTAAGATGGTACGCAACCGTGAAGACGAGATAGGGCCCATCGAAGTAGTAGTCTTCATCGCGAGTCTCAGGCGCGCTGAGCGCCACGTTATCGTCGTACGGTTGCACGGTATTTTCTCCCCCTTTTTTGCAACTGCGCACCGCCTTCAGGACGCAATCGGTGGCGCCCCGGCAGTATCGCGATGGCGGATTCGACGGGTCAACTGCTGCGGCAGGTGAGAGCCCGTGAAATGCAGCACGAACCATGCGGCTCCAAACCATGCCAATGTTCCGCAGACGATCTGTACCAGATCGCGCGCCCAGTAGATCGGCGGCGCAGGCAGAATGCGCAAAACCCCGTTGAGAGCGGCAAAGCCGAGGAGGGCCGCGCCCAGTGCGCGGGTCAGCTCGCTAAACTCCAGACCGCTCCAGCGAACCAGACCTTTGGCATGCAGCAGACCTGCCAGCGCCAGGGTTTGCACCACGATGCCGCAGTCGGAGGCGATTGCCAGGCCCCGTGCGCCCAGATGGTGAAACAGCAGCCAATACACCGGGATGCTCGCCACCGTTACCAGTGTGCTGGCCGTCATGGGCGTAAGGGTATTGCCTGCCGCATAGAATGCGCGCGCATAGATCGCCTGCGCTGACCAGAAGCACAGCGAACCAGCGAATAGCGTGAAAAAGACCGCAGTCTGGCCCACATCCGAGTGGCTAAACAGGCCACCCCTCAGTACCAGCTCGACCGCCGGGTGAGATAGTCCAATCATCCATGCTGAAAGCAAAAATGCGAAGGCGAAGATGCGCGTAACCGTTCGATTCACTGCCAGCGCAAAATCACTGAATTTTTTCTGTCCCGCCAGAGCGGCAAAGAACGGCATGGAAGCAGCACCTGCCGCTTGCCCCAGCATCGCCATAGGCGCGGTAAAAAGCGTCTTCGCATACAGCAGCTTCGAAATTTCTCCGCGCCCTTCGGACGCGAAATAGGAAAGAATCCATGTATCCGCCGTCACCAGAGAGACGCCGATCATAAGCGGAACCGAAAGACGTATCCACTCCCGTAGGCCGGGGTGGGACAACTGCAAGGAAAATCGGAGTCGCAGGCCGATCCGCCGCGTCCCCACGTAGTTAAGCAGGAGCGGACCTGCAATGACCCCGGCTACAGCCCCCACCGCCAGCGAGGATATGCCCAGGTATTTGTGAAGGAGCACGCCGCCCATTATGATTCCCAGGCTGTAGAACAGGGAGGATACCGCCTGCCACGCAAACTGCTTTCGAACCAGCAGTGCTGCCGCCAAAACGCCACCAACGAAGAAGCACAACTGCGCGGGCAACAGAATGCGCGTCATATGTGTGCAGAGCGCGGCCTTCTCTGTATCGAATCCGGGAAAAAAAGTCCGTGTATAGAATGGTGCGAAAACTTCGCCGAATAGGACCGCGGCTCCCAGCACCAGCAGCATCACGCTCAGAATTACGGAGAGCGCTTGCTCCCCTTCGTGCTCGCGCCCCTGTTCGCGATAGCGGCTCAGGATGGTGATGAAAGTGATGGATGCGGTGCCGCCCACCAAAAGATAAGTCAGCATGTCCGGCAGTTGAAACGCCGCGTTGTACGCATCCGTGAGAGATCCGGCACCGAAAAGATACGCGATGACCTTGACACGTACAAGGCCAATGACCCGCGACAACATGGTGGATGCCATCAGCAGGATGGTGGCCGAAAATGCGGTGTGTTCATGGGAAAGCCGCAGCCAGTTCGGCCGGATGCCGCTTGCCCGGCGCGCAGCCTTGTTCTGCAAATTTCCGACTGCTCGGTCTTTCAACGGGTCCTGCTGGGCAACTTCCATGGGCTCTGGAGTGATTCTATCGGCTGCCGGGGCCGCTAAGGGGAAATCTCTTGGCCAGACTCCCTTGAACCCAGCCGCTGAGTCGCGAAACGAGCCGGACTCGTTTGCTGTGGTCATACTGGACTCCAGAGCAGTGCGGAAACCGGGATCTACGTGATCGGATTCGGCAGTTCGCCTACAGTCGCACGTAGGCGAAGTGACCTTGCAATTCCAGGACCGGGATTGCGGAAACCATGCTGGGCACGGAGATTACTCCGGGGAGCATGTGCGCCAGCAAATCGCGCGCAACCGCCTCCTGCGTCACCTTCAACTTGAGACGTTCGACGGCAGATCCCGCCAATCCTTCCGTTGCCGCATGACAGCTCAACAACTGTACGCCACGCCGCTGGAGTGCCTGTAGTGTCCAGTCTCTATCGATGGAATGCGGATTGTTCGGGTCATCGGTCGCGTATTTTCCGTCTGGCGCAATCTTGGAAGCAAAGTAAATGTTGCGCTCGGCGGGCTTTCCGGTGACAGGATCATTGAGCTTGAACGCCGCACCCAATTTGTATTTTTTCCATGCATAATCATCGAAGTTCAGCACGTTCGCTCCCGCACGCAGCGCAGCGACCATCATTATCTGTTTTGGGGCGATTCCGAATCCACGTTCCAGCCCGGTCAACGCGTTATGGATGTGCAGGGAAAGATTTTCTCCATCGGGATTGGTGGAGTCGAATACCTGCTTGATTGTCCGACGGGCGCGTAGCAGTTTGTGGAACTCGGAGAATTTCCAGTCGCCCCGCGCATAAAAGGTGTTGGGCTCCTCCCGGTTGCCGGTTTGCGACAGACCGATGCTGGACGCCGCTGCCGCCGAGCCTAAGGCTGCGGTAGTCAAAAACTTTCTACGGGAGAGATGCGCAAGAGACATAGAAATATATTTATCAGATTGCTCGTGTGCGAAAAGTCGGAAGCAGCCACCCAGGCGGCCCCTACTCCTCAACGACTGCTTTGACCAGGTTTCGCGGATTGTCGACATTGCGGCCGTGAAGCAGAGCCATCTCATACGCGAAGAGCTGCAGCGGAACAACCTCGCACAACGGCAGTAGATATTCATTGCATGGGGGAATAAAGACGCAATGCTGGCTGAGGTGCTCGATCTCCGTATCGCCCTCGTTGGCGAGCGCCAAAACGGAAGCGCCCTGCGCTTTGAGATCTCTCAGCAGTTGGACCACTTTGCTGTAGCGCATCACAGAATCACGATCGCTTACGTCGCGAGTAGCCAGAACGACCACCGGAGTTTCTGGACCGACAAGCGCATTCGGCCCGTGCTTCAGTTCTCCCGCCGGATATCCTTCGGCATGGATGAGCGATGCCTCCTTAAGCTTCAGAGCGCCTTCGCGGGCAATGGCGTAATGTATGCCCCGGCCCAGAAACAAAAACGCGCTCGCGTGGCGGAAACTCTTTGCCAGTTCATGTACCTGCTGCTGCCAAACCGGTAGAGCGTTGTTGATGAATTCCGGAAGTTGACGCGCCTCGGCGCAAAACGAGCCCGCCACATTCAGCGTCATGCGTCCGCGCTGGTGCGCCAGAGAAAGCGCCAGCAGATAGAGCACCAGCAATTGCCCTGTAAAGCTTTTGGTTGCCGGAATCGCTTTTTCCGGTCCGGCGCATACTGGCAGGCTTGCGCGAGCCTCGCTCGCCATTGTCGATCCGGCGCGATTCGTGATCGCTGCGGTTTGCAGGCCGCGGGAGTGCGCCTCGCGCAGCGCCGCCAGAGTATCTGCCGTTTCGCCGGACTGGGAGATCACGATCACCGCGGGGTTGTTCAGGGTGTGTGTCGAGCGATAGCAGTATTCGCTTGCGTATTCCACATCGATCGCCAGGCCTGCAATGTCCTCCAGCATAATCTCTCCAGCCAATCCGGCGTGCCGGCTGGAGCCGCTGGCGGCAATGACAACGCGTTCATGCCCCAGCAATACCCGGTGTGCCGACTGCAGCACCTCGGGTGCAAGCCGCCCTTGACGCAGGTAATGATCCATGGTGCGGTCCATGGCCTGTGGCTGTTCGAAAATTTCGCGCAGCATCGCATGTGGGAATTGCCGTTCTACTTCCGGTGAGTGCGAAACCTGCATTGTCATAGGTATCAGAACTTCAGAATTCGATTGTTCTATATTAATCCTCTATTGCTGAGCGCTGGGGCGAACGTTTTTCTTCCCAGGCGCGGCTCCTTCCACGCGCGGCAGTTAGCCCGCCATCTCCTCACTCATTTCCCATCTCCCCCCGACACTGTCTCAGACGCACGCTCCTCCTTGCCCTTCCTATGCGAAGTCCTGAAAAGACGCGATTGGCCAAAATGGCGAAGGTCCGCTCCTGCTAACCTCGCCTGAACGAAGCTATACTGAGCACGTGGCGCTCTCCCGGCGTATGCGCCTTGCACTTGCCTTCATTTTTTTGGAATCCCACATGCGCACAGTTTTGACCGCAGCTCGTCTGCTTACTCCCCATACTGAAATTGAGGAACCCGTCGTCATCATGGAGGACGGTTTCATTTCCAGCATCGCCTCGCGCGGTGCTCTGGAGGTCCCCCCCAATTCAGAGTCGATGGATTTTCCCGGGGCCACACTGGTGCCATCCTATCTGGATGTTCATACCCACGGAGCGATGGGACATGATCTGATGAATTCCAACCCAGACGGCTTTCGCTCGGTCGGAAAGTTTCTGGCCAGGCACGGGGTAGGAGCTTATCTGCCCACCACCATGACTGCGCCTCTGGAATCCATCTTTCGCTCGCTGGATGCACTGTCAAAATTCATCGAAGAGAGCGAACGGTCCGGCAGCGATTCCGGCGCGCGGCCTCTGGGCATTCATCTGGAAGGGCCTTTTCTCTCTCACGAGAAGCGTGGTGTCCATCCTCCTGAAGATCTTCAGGTTCCTTCCGTCGAGCTTTTGCAGCGCTTTTGGGAGGCAGCGAGAGGACACATTCTGCTCATGACGGTTGCCCCCGAACTGCCGGGTGCGGATGAATTGATCCGCACCGCGAGCGGTATGGGCATTCGCGTCAGTCTGGGTCATAGCAACGCAAAAACCACGGAGGCGCTTCGCGGAATCGCAGCCGGAGCCGTCAGCGCAACCCACACCTTCAACGCCATGCGTCCGCTCGATCACCGCGAACCGGGTCTTTTGGCGGTGGTGCTCGATCAGGCCGGGCTTTTTGCGGAACTCATCTGCGACGGAATTCATGTCGATCCATTGCTGGTTCGCCTGTTTCATCGAGCGAAGTGTCTCGATCGCGGCATACTCATTACCGATGCAATGAGCGCCACGGGAATGCCTGACGGCGAGTATCGCCTCGGCAATCTGGATGTCACCGTCGCCAATGGGCGCTGCACGCGCGAGGGAGTCCTGGCGGGCAGCGTGTTGACGCTCGACAAGGCCATCCGGAATTTCGTGGAGTTTACGCAGGCACCCTACACCACCGCAGTGCAGTATGCATCCACCAACCCCGCTGCCCTCACCGGCTTTTCGGATCAGTATGGCGAGCTGGCTTCCGGGCGAGCCGCCAACATCACTGTTTTATCTGCGGCGGGAGAAGTGCAGAAGGTTCTGCTTAACGGCAACATCGTCACGCTATGACCCGCGCAACTCGGAATTTGTTCCTTGGCGCCGGAACGCCTCTCGTGCCCTCCACAGAGCACCTTCAACCGGATCGACCGCTTCCAGGTGGACCCGGGCCGCAGGAAATTCCCGCCGGATCACAGCGGCCATCCGGTCTCGTACTTCCGGTATGCACCGCAGCACGCTGCCGCTGAACGCCACTTCAGGAAATTCACTTCGTTCCGAAGCTGCTCCGCTCCCTTGCCCCAGATCAAGCGATCTTCGGATAGCCAGAGCCGCATATCGGCCCAGGTCTTCTCCGGCCCGCTGCAGAATGCGACTGGCGTAACTGTCTCCCATCCTCGCGCACTCAACGACGATTGGCGTAAGCCTTGAAAAATCCGGCCCCGGACTCTCGTTGGCCCGATCGATCAAAGCGCCCATCTCTTCCGGCAAGTTCCAGGCGGACAGCACCTTCGCATGAAGCAGCGTTTTCTCCCCGTAGTCGAAAGCTTCAAAAATCGACCGAACCGCCTGCTTTCCTATCCAGTTGCCGGAACCCTCGTCGGCCACCGCCGGGCCCCAGCCGCCGATATAGATGAGCTTCCCAGAGGTGGATCGCGCGATCAGATTTGATCCTGTGCCGGCAATGACCATGACTCCCGCCCCGCCATGGAATGCAGCATCCAGCGCAATCTCCTGGTCCCCGGCGAGCAGTACCTGGCCGCCGATGCGCGCATGCAGTGACTGGCGAACGAACTCACCAATGCGTGGAATGGAATTGCCCGCGATTCCTACACATGTGCAGGAAATGGTCTGCAGGTCGAGACATGTTTGCGCGACGATGGACTGCAGCAATTCATCCAGATTCTTTTCCGCCTGCTCGCTGCTCGTGCGCATCAGCTTGATGGTGCCGCTGCTTGCGCGTGCGACGATCATCTCGTCGCGCGCCAGCGAGCATTCCGTTTTGGTGCCGCCCCCATCGAACCCGAGAAAATACGCCATGGTCGGTAGGATACTTGGTCAACGCACAAAAGGTGCTTTTTGCGGATGCTTTCTGGGATTTCCCCAGTTGAAGTAGTGACCGATGATGGCTTTTACGATCAGGTGATCGGTGGAAGCCGTTGCGCCCCAGCCCGCGCCGAAATTGATCTCCCACTTAGGCGAAACGAAAAGATTGACCACCGGAAAGAACTGCTGCTGCTGATTGTGCAGCGAAACGAAATGTCCAAATTCCCCGTAATAGCCGTAATATTCAATGCCGAAGTTGTAATACTTGTCCGGCTGGTAAGTGACAGTGGCAGCCGGGCCGAAGGTCAGGCCGCGAGGAGAGACATCGCGGTAATAATAATGGACCTGCGCAGGCGGCGTGCCTGGAGGCAGCCCTGTGGGATGGATTCCCCAGTCCATCGTGGTATTAACCGACCAATACCATTTTCCAATCGTCTGGTCGATAATCGGCATGATCTGCCACGACCACGTGGGATTTGCGTAATCGGGTCGTGCATAGCCGATCTCATTCGAGAGGCTCAACCCAACCGGAAGATGCCAGCTTTCCGGTGCGCGAACACGTGGACGGATGTGATCGCCTACCCACTGAACACCGGTGCCACTTTCCTCTTCGGTAAAAATGTAAAAGCCCAGCTCGGACCACTTCGTGAGTCCCTGTGTCAACTCAATGGTTTCGTGCTCCTGGCCTTGCGTCGGCAGCATTCCGAACTGGGTGGTCGTGCTGCCTTCCACGGTGTAGTTGCTGTGCAGCTCGGTCAGCAAGGTTTTCGGAGCGATCGTTTCAGACGGATACACCTGAATTTCATAGTTGTTCTGGGCGTGAAGAAAGGTTGGATACAGCAACACGAGCACGCTGACCAGTAGAAACCTCTGCGACCATCTTGCCGAAATGATTTTGCTTTGCAAGAGAGACCCTCCGGATTCGGGTCTCTCGATCACAACCCGATGCTTGTATTATCCCGTTTCACGGTGGAAGAAGAAAAGCGGGAGCGCAAAAAAAAAGGCCCGCAACTGCGGACCTTTTTTTCAAGGTATGGAGCGCTACGGAACGATGTTTTGAACTGGATGGGTTCCGTTCGCGGCCGCTGCAATGCATGTGGGATTGCCAGTGGCCGGAAACGGGCTGTTCAGGACGGTCGTCAACGCTCCCGTCTTCGGGTCCAGCTCGAATCCGGAGACGGAGTTATCGATGAAATTGGCGGTGTAGACAAATCTGCCGTAAGCCGGCTCGATTGTTATGCATGTGGGCGATGTTCCTGTCCCATAGGACCCTGTCGTCGTACCCGTCGGATTCCCAGTCGCAGGATCAATGACATAGGCGCGTACATCGTTCGCGTTATAGTTCGTGACGTACAGGAACTTTCCCCGTGGATCGATCGCCATTGCATACGGAAACAAGTCTGTCGCAAAGGGGCCGTTCACCATGGATTCCAAAGCTCCGTTGGTGAGAATGTCGAAGCCCAACAACTGATTCGCATACTCGTCCGTCACGTAGACAAACCGTCCAGAGGGATCGCTGAGAATCGCGCTGGGCTTGACGCCGGCCTGAAAATTGTTGGTGGGGAGCGGCGTTAGCTGGCCATTGGCATAGTCCACCGAATACGCATAAACCGTGTGCGTTCCCTGGTCCGCAACGTAAAGATAGTCCACGAACGCCGCCGCCGTGACTCCGATCGGCTGAGATCCAAGCACCGGGCCCGGTCCGATCGGAAAACACCGCTGGCCTCCCTTGGAAACGGGAGGTCCCAGGCTGCCGTCGGCAAAGCTTATGGGGTACACCACAACGCATCCCTGAGTGGCGACCGTATTCGCGCAACTCGCCTGCGCAGGAACGAGATTGCCGGCATTCTGCACCACGCCGCCGCAGATCGGGTTCACATTGGGGGGTGCCACGCCGTTGAAGCCCGGAGCATAGGAATCTACGACGAACAGGTATTTACTGCTCGGATCGATAGCGTCTGCAATCGGGTATGTTCCCGGCGTGTTATAGGTGTGCTGCTTGTAAAGTTTGCCGTCTGTGCCGATGGCGAACTGGACGACCGTGTTGTCGATTTCATGCACGACGTAGAGCCACTTGCTGCGGTTATCCACCGCATCCGCGACTGGATACTGGCCGCCGGAATTGAAGGGTGAATTGGCCGTCTGCGTCAGGGCACCCGAAACGCTATCGATCGTGTACGCGTTGATCTGGCCCGGATTGAACTTGGTGTTCAGGGCGTAGACAAACCCGAGTGTGAAACTTGGATTGCAGGCTGTAATGCTCAGTCCAAGAGCCAGGGACGCAACCAGGGCCAGTGTAATCCGGCCGTATTGACTCCACTTCATGCGATTCCTTTATACCCCCGCTTTGCGTGCAGCAATGGGGTCGCTTCTTTATTTAGCTTGTGGGGATTGTTCCCAGTCATATTGTAAAAGCGCAAACAGACTTTCTGCCAGCGCCCCGGCTCGAAAAGACACCCGATTCAAGCTCGTTCCTGTGCCTGATTGATGAGGAGTGCCAGCAAGGCTTCGCTTCCACTCCTCAAATCCGAATGCCGTGGTTTAGTAGACCCGTCCCGATACGGCCAGGAAGGTCGGCTGCCCAACGGTGCTGAACTGCGTGCCTTTGAACATGTTCGACAACTGCCCGGTAGTTGCGTCGATCACTTTGCCTGTAATCGAGTTGTCGTTGTAATTTGCCGAGTACAGATACTGATTCGTCGAATCTTCCACAAGCCAGATCGGGCCCGATCCCGTGGTATACACGGATTGCGATTGCAGGGACACGGGCTGCAACTGTCCGTTCGCCGCGTCAATGGTAAGCGCGTAGATGTTGCTGTTGGCCGTGTTCACAGAAGCGGGACCAAAATTGGCAACATACAGGAAATTCGCGTTGGAAGTGGCCAGGAGTGCGTCCGGATTTACCGACGTTGGATTGTTCGGCACAGGACCGCCAACCAGAATCTGCAGCACCCCGCTCGGTCCGATCGTGAAGGGAAGAATTCTGCTCGCAGTTCCTCCACCATTCGTGTCCGCAATGTAAAGATACTTGCCGCCGGCCGCGACGGTCATGGCGGTTGCGGACCCAGCGCTGGTCGGTAATTGCAGCGGCTGGTTCTGCGTCAGGGTCAACTGCCCGTTTGTGGAGTTGATAGCGTAGAGAAACACATCGGGAGTGCTGCAGGCTGGCGACAAGGTCGCAGCGCATCCGGCAGGATTGCCAGGAGCGCCTGGCGTGTAAGCCTGATCCAGAACATAAAGAAAGCCAGCAGCCACAACCACCTGTACCGGCTTGTAATTCACCTCGAAGTACGGCAACTGCGTTCCCAGAGTATTAAATGTGTTCTGGTTGGTGATCAGGGTCAGCTTGCCTGTGTTCTGGTCTACCTGGAAAACCGTGATGTCTCCGCGGCCCGAGCCGTCCGGCGCCACTTGGTCCAGGCTGTACAGAAATTGGCCGCTGCTGTCCATCGCGATCGAGACGGGTTTGCTCCCGGAGGTGGCGTAGCTTGCTTGAAAATACAACACTCCGGAACCGCCGATGGTATACATCGAAACGGTGTTCGAACCCTTGTTTACTGTGGCCAGAAAACGTCCCCCAGGAAGGACCATTTCCTGCACCGGATCGTTTCCGGCAGAAGGAAAGGGTGAGCCGGTGATCGGTGTCAAATATCCGAAATCGTGGTCGATCTTGTATCCGCCGATTTGGTTATACTCTGCTCCCGTGACATACATGTAGCCGGATGTGTAGATTCCGCAGCAAGTGATGCTCAGACCTAAAACCATTGAGCCGATCAGGGCCAAAGCGACCCGCCCATATTTCCAAAACTTCATGTGTATCCTTCAACCTCGTGGTCACGGGGACGCCTGGAGGACTGCCAAAGCAGATTTGTTGTCTGGATTGCTTCCGTACCCAATTGTAAAAGGCGGCGCGGGTTTGTGCCAGCGGACCAGAGGTGTTTCGTCCTCTGCCTTGGAAGCATCTGATGAAAGCGAAATTTCCAGGGCAGGAAATGCTCTCTCCTGCCCCGGTATTCAGGAAAAACGGCAGCCTACCAGACGCGGCAAGCGTCCGCCGGCATCATGGGCTGTCCTTTGGTGCAGCCGAACGCCTTCCCGAAGTCCTCCGAGTTCCGGACAACTCCGTTAATACGCCATTTTCCGATCGAGTGCGGATCGACCTTGGCTGAGACGCGCATCGAAGCATCCGTCTGCTTCGAGCACCAGATCTGCCCATAGGAGATAAAGAACTGCTGGGCGGGCGTGTAGCCGTCCACCTTCTGATCCATGGCCTGAGAGCCTTCCGCCTTCAGGGTTTCCATGAGTGCCTGATACGCCAGCCGCAAACCGCCATTGTCCGCCGTGTTTTCGCCAAGCGTCAGTTTTCCGTTCAGGTGTGTGCCGGGCGCCGTTTCAAATCCGTTGTACTCTTTCACCTCGCAGGCAGTGCGCTGGTCAAAGGCTTTGCGGTCCTCAGGCGACCACCACATGCGCAGGTTGCCTTTGCCATCGTATTGGCTGCCTTCATCGTCAAACCCGTGCGTCATTTCATGCCCGATGACCACACCGATGGCCCCATAGTTGATCGCAGCATCTTTCGTCGGATCGAAAAACGGCGGTTGCAGAATGCCGGCAGGGAAGTTGATGTCGTTCATGCTCGGGTTGTAATACGCATTCACGGTTGGCGGGGTCATGCCCCACTCTTTCTCATCTACCGGCTTATTGATTTTGTGCAATTGGTGCTGGAGTTCGAATGCGTTCGCGCGTTCCACATTGGCGACCAGTTGATTGGGTTCGACAACCAGCTTCGAGTAGTCCCGCCACTTCTCGGGATAGCCGATTTTGTTGCGGATCTGGTCCAGCTTCTCATCCGCCTGCTGCTTGGTCGCGGGGGTCATCCAGGGCAGACCCGCAATGTCCTTCTTCATTGCCGTCTCCAGCGCCGTCACCATCCGCTGCATGCTTTGCTTGGAGGAGGGAGGGAAATGCTGCGCCACCCAATCCTGCCCGACAGCTTCTCCCATCGCCCTGTCCGTCAGCGTGGTGCATCGCTTCCAGCGCGCCTGATTCTCCTTTTGGCCGAGAAGTGTTTTGCCATAGAAGTCGAAGTTCGCATCCACAAAGGCCGTCGACAGGAAGGGAGCTGCGGCATGCACGACGTTCCAGCGCAGGTAGCTCTTCCAGGCGTCCATATCCTGCTCCTGGATCAGAGTATTCATGCCAAGAAAAAAGACCGGCGTGGCGACGTTCAGAGAGTTCAGGTCCTGCAAGCCAATTCCATGCAGATAGGTGTTCCAGTTGAACTCGGGAGTCAGGGCCTGGAGTTGTGTCAATTGGAGCAGATGGTAGCGATTTGCCGGGTCGCGCAGGTCTGTGCGGGGAGTGGAACTGCCGCGAGTGAGGTTTCTATCGTCATGACACGGCCGGCTTCCTTCTGCGCCGCTTCCTCACTGTCGCCGATCAACTGAAACATCGCGGTCAGGTGGGCAACGTAGGCCTGGCGTATCTTCGTTGTTCTCGCGTCGTCATCCAGGTAGTAGGACCTGTCAGGCAGTCCCAGGCCGCCTTGGCTCGCGCTGGCGATCTGTCGCGTGGCGTCTTTAAAGTCCTGCTGCGATCGGAATTGGAACAGAGCGGGCGTTCCATTCCGCGCTTGCAATTGAGCGACAATTGCGGCCAACTGGCCTTTACCGCTCAATGCGGAAACCTGCTGCAACAACGGCTGGATCGGCTTGTAACCGGCCTGATCCGCGGCCGATTTGTTCATACAGGCCGCATAGAATTCACCGTATTTCTTCTGCAGAGGAGTTTTGGGATCCTTGGCGGCAGCTTCCAATTCCTGGTGCAGCAGGTAACGGTTGTACTCGGCAAGTTCATTGAAACGTCCCCACCGTGTCTGGTCCGGCGGAATTGTATGGGTCTTGACCCAGTTTCCGCAGGCGTACTGATAAAAATCGGTGCACGGATCGGCTGTTTTATCGATTGCACTCAAATCGAAGCTGCGTGGCGCTTGAGGCGCTTGGGAGGCGGACGGGCCTGAAGTGTCGGCCATCCATACGGCTCGCTGGTTCGCCGGAGCGGGCTGAAAGGCAGTCTGGGCAAAAACTGTGCTGCCGCAGAGAAGCAGAGTCATAGAAAATTTGCGCGTTTGCATGGTCTCCTCAAAGTAAGTCGCTGGGCTCATGTGGCGCGGTCGGCCGACTGCCACGGAATGCAGGTGTCCTCCCACAGCGCACAGTTGATGACGGAGGATTCATGAAAATAGACGCAAATAACGGCCGGGAATAGAACGCCGTTAGAAAATGTTCAAACGGATCGAAAGATATTTCTTTGGATTTTGGCGAACCGCAGCCAGCAGGTTGCGCATTTCCACCACGGTCTGGTCGCTGTGGTTGTAAAGCGACGGGTCCTGCAGGAGTTTGCCTGCCGTACCTTTCCCCTCGTCCGCACGTTGCAGAATGGATCGCAGATTTGCGACCGTGGAATTCACCTTGTGCCGGAATGCCTCGTCCTTGGCCAGCATTCCCAGCGTGCCTTTTCCCTGGTCGATCTGCGTCATCATACGGTTTGCTTTCAGCGCTGTCTGGTTCAGGTTGTTGTAAAGGGAGGGGTCTTTAATCAGCTTGCCTGCCGTGCCTTTTCCCTCATCCAACTCGTCCGTAATATGCTGCAGACGCGATATGCTCTCGTTCGCTCTGTCGTAAAGCGTAGTGTCGTTCACCAGTTTGCCCAGCGTACCCCGGCCATTGTTCACCTGGCTAAAGAGGTCCTGCAGTTGCGTCAGCGTGCCGACAGCATGGTTGTAAAAGGCCGGGTCGTTGATCAACTGTCCGAGAGAGCCTTTGCCCGTGCCCAGCGCGTCCGCAAGTGTGTTCACTTTCGCCAGAATGATATTGGCCTGCTCAATGGTTCCCTGGCTGGACTTGATGACGTCCGCGATATTGGGGGTTTGCGCCGTATGGATCTCGTCTCCGTTGGTCAGCGGTGGCCCTGTCGCATGGGAGCTGTCGATGTCGATCATTGTGTCTCCCAGCACACCCGCCGTATTCAACGAAGCGAGGGAGTCTTTATGCAGTGCTGCCGAGTAACGCAGGCTGATGCGCATGATCACTTCCACGGGCGTCAGTTTGCGCTGCGGCACGATTCGGATCATTTTCACGGCGCCGATGCTCACACCCTGCAGGGTGACCGGTGCGCCGGGGCGCAGACCGGAAGCATTTGCAAAAAAGGAATGCACCGTAATGCGCCGGGTGAACAGGCCGCCGGAACTTCCAGACATCAGCGAGATCAGCACGGTAACCGCAATGATCGCGACGATCACCACAACTCCGACTTTCAATTGTGACCAACGAACTTCGCGCTGATTTGGCACAGTTGCCTGCCTGCAAATGATCTCTCGGTCCACTGCCAGAACGCGCAATGGACCGAATATTTCGAGCATAGCAGAGGCTTCCCAAGGCCTGGCAATGCAGCCTAAGCACAACTCGGGAGCCTGCGGAACAAATCCCAGGCCAACTCGAAACAGGACAGCCTCGAAAGCCGATCGCTGCCCGGCGGGAAACTTCTGTATTACGAATGCGCACACGCTGGTAACGGTCGAATCGGCCAAGCGGCCTTCTCTCCGCTCATGTACGACGTGCTTTGACCGATCAACAACTCAGAAAGATCGATCCCACGGACTCCGTCCCGTCATGCTAAAGATTTCTATCCACGGCTATAGCTCGGCCAACCGCTCCGAGTTGCAGCCCCTGCTGCTGCAGCTTCTCGTCGAGCGGTACGCCTGGATGCTTGAGGAGGTCTCGTCCAGCCCCTCCGAATTCCGTCTGAAGTTTGAACTCGCGCTCTTCGACATCGTGGAGGTCTATGCTGCACTGCAGCAGACAGGAATTCATTTAACCCCGTTGGCTCACCGCTCCCTGACCGAAATGTGCCTGTGCAGGCAACACCTGGACATCCAGCAGGAAGTGCAGACGATCACCATCGATCTTCGGGTAATCACCTACGCCGAGGAACGGGCGCATGTTCCTCGGCTCCTGCGGTTTCGTTGCGTATAGCTTCATCGGGGCCATTCATCCCGCCTCCACCAGTCCGTAATGCCGCTGCCAGTGCGCCCTCAGATGGCTCCAGACAGTCTCCACCGAGGCGCGGGACATCTCCGTCTCTCCGGAAGCAACAAACCGGCACGCCTCCTGGCGCGCAAGTTCCAGCATTTTGCGGTCGCGCAGCAAATTGGCTACGCGAAAATCCGGCAGCCCCGCTTGCCGCGTCCCGAAGAATTCCCCTGGCCCGCGCAGCGCCAGATCGAGCTCCGCGAGCTCAAAGCCGTTTTGTGTTCGTACCATGGCGTCGAGCCGCTGCTCGGCCTGCGGAGACACCGGCTGGGGGGAGCCAGCCGTCATCAAGATGCAATACGAGCGCGCCGCGCCGCGCCCCACGCGACCCCGCAACTGATGCAGTTGTGCCAGACCGAACCGTTCCGCATGTTCAATCACCATTACAGTGGCGTTCGGCACGTCGACGCCAACCTCAATGACCGTGGTTGCGACCAGCACATCCAGTTCACCGCGCTGAAACCGTCGCATCACCACGTCTTTTTCCTCAGGCCGCAGCCGCCCGTGCAACAACCCCAGCCGGAGCCCGGCCAAATGTGTGCTCTGCAGCTCCACCAGCATGGCGACGGCGGACTTCAGCACCGCCTTTTCCTTGAAAAGCCTTTCTGCCTTGGGATCTTGCTTCTTGCCGCTCACCTTTCCCCTTGCGCTTTTCGCGGGGAGGCTCGTGTCCGGCTCGGGATCATGGGCAAAGTCGAGCTCCGGCTGGTCGTCTTTCGCGCCCTCAATCGTGGGATACACGATATAGGCCTGATGGCCGGCCGCAACCTGCTTGCGAACAAATCCCCAAACCTCCTCCGCCCGTGTATCGGGTACCCGCCGGGTCACAATCGGCGTGCGGCCCGGGGGCAGCTCATCCAGCACGCTGACGTCAAGATCTCCGTACAGAGTGAGCGCCAGCGTGCGTGGAATCGGTGTCGCTGTCATCACCAGGACGTGCGGCTCGGCGGCGTTGGGCTTCTTCATCAGTCGAAATCGCTGCATCACGCCAAAACGATGCTGCTCATCCACGATCACCAGTCCCAGGTTGGCGAACTCTACCTTTTCTTCAATCAGCGCGTGCGTCCCGATCACCAGATCGGCCTCCCCGCGGGCAATCTGCCCACGGTTGGCGCGCTTGCGGTCCTCATCCAGGGATCCGGTGAGCAGCAGCACGTTGTACGGCGGCTGTCTCTTTGATCGCTCCAGCAACCGCCGCGCCGCCAGGTAATGCTGTGTCGCCAGGATTTCCGTGGGGGCCATCAGAGCGGCCTGGTAACCATTTTCGATAGCGATAAACCCAGCCTGCAACGCAACGATTGTCTTGCCCGACCCGACATCGCCCTGCAAAAGACGCCGCATCGGTGTGGGCTGCCGCAGATCCTGAACAATTTCCGCGAGCACCTTCTTTTGCGCAGCGGTCGGATGAAACGGCAGAACCCGCTTGAGTGCTTCGCGAACACGCATGTCCGCCATCAGCGCCGGCCCCAGACGTTCCCGCATTCGCCGGCGCTTCAACTCCAGGCCGAGCTCCAGATAAAAAAGCTCTTCGAAGATGAGGCGCTGGTGCGCCGGCGTTGCCGCAGACTGCAGCAGCCGTAGTCCCGTTCCCGCTGGAGGGAAATGGGCGTGGCGCAACGCCTCCGCACGGCTCGGCAACTGCATTCGTTCGCAAAGCTCCACAGGGAGCGTCTCAGGCACGGAATTCCCCAGGTCCTCCAGGAGCCGATAGATCACTCGCCGCAGCCAGCGTGAACTGAGCTGAGCACCCCCTAAGGACTCATACACCGGAACGATGCGCCCGACTTCGAGAATGGCCGCTTCGGCATCTTTATCTCCGGGGAGCAGTTCAATCTGCGGCTGAATCATTTTGAAGTTACCGGCGCGGCTGCGGGAAGGCTCAACCTTGCCGTATAGCGCGAGCATCTGGCCCGGCTGGAACTTGTCTTTGAGATATGTTCCATGGAACCACATGCACTTCAGCGAAGCGGTTCCTTGTCCAACTGTCATCTCAAAAATGGGCATCCGCCTGGTGCGCAGCAGAGCCGTTCCGCGCACCTCTGCGATCACGCTCGCCATTTCTCCTGGAACAAGTTCGCTCAAGGACCGGGGATTCAGGCGGTCTTCATAGCGAAAGGGAAGGTGGTATAGAAGGTCTTCGACCAGCAGGATATTTTTCTCTTTGAGCTTTTCCGCCAGGTTTGGGCCGACGCCTTTTACAAACTGAACCGGTGTGTCGAGAGCAATCACAGTTTGGATGCTATCAGCCGGCTGTGTAAGGACATCCAGCGCCTGGGCACGGCAGGCGTCGTCATTTGCTACACTTCCAGCAATCCGCGAAAATCTTACGGCAACCGTCTGCGGAAAAATCGAAATTCAGGCTGAACGCCGCGGGTGCAGATTGAGCGATGCGCGCAGGATCATCGAGTTAAACCGGGTTGCCAAGAGCTACGGAACCAAAACCGCCGTGCACGACTTGAGTCTCGCAATTGAAGCCGGACAGATGTTCGGCCTGCTTGGCCCGAACGGCGCGGGCAAAACCTCCACCATTCGCATGATGATCGGCATGACTCTGCCGGACTCTGGGACCGTCACGTTATTCGGCCAGCCATTTTCCCGCCATTGCCTGCACCGGCTTGGCTATCTGCCGGAAGAGCGCGGCCTCTATAAAAAGATGAAGGTGGTGGATCAACTCGTACTGCTGGGGCAATTGCACGGACTGAATGGCGCCCAGGCGGAAATTCGCGCGCGCGAATGGTGTCAGCGTCTGGAGATTGCTGGCTCGCTGGAAAAAAGGACCGAGGAGCTTTCCAAGGGCATGCAGCAGAAAATCCAGTTTATTGCCTCCATTCTGCATGATCCGGAACTCATCATCATGGATGAACCTTTTTCAGGGCTGGATCCAGTGAACGCCACTATGCTTCAGGATGTCTTGATAGATCTGAAGCACAAGGGAAAAGCAATCCTGTTTTCCACCCATCGAATGGACCAGGTGGAACGCCTCTGTGATTCCATCTGCCTGATGAATCAAGGCCACGCGGTTTTGGCCGGTACAGTGCGCGGTGTGAAATCCCGCTACCCAAAGAACCGTGTCCGAATCCGGTATGAAGGAGATGCTTCCTTTCTCGATCTTCCTTCGATCGGCAGCGTAAGCCAGAACAATGGAACGGCAGAAATTTGCCTGCGAGAAGGCTTCGACCCCCAGGAAATCCTAATTGCCGCCATGGCGCGCGCGCGGGTTAGCTACTTTGACGTGATAGAGCCCACCCTGGAAGAAATCTTTATCGACACGGTCGGAGACATGGTGAATGCGTAATGTTTGGCTGATCGCCCGGAGGGAATTCCTGGAACGGATTCACACGAAATCCTTCATGATCTCACTCGTCGGATTTCCTCTGCTCATGGTCGGCGCGATCTTCGGCCCTGTATTTCTGGCAACCTCCGGCGGCCGGCAAAAACACATCGACATTATCTCGTCCGACCCAGCCTTGGCGCGCCCCATCGCCCGTGAGCTTGAATCGCCGGCCGACGAGCCTGAGCTTGCAGGAATGCAAGCGGCGAAATTCGCCGTTACGGTACTCTCCCCTGCGCCAGGACTTCAACAGCAACTTACGAAAGCAGTACACGGCGGCGCGCTGGACGGGTTTTTATGGCTGGACAGGGCAAATGGCAAACTACGGGCCAGATACTATTCCGAATCCTCCAGCGATTTGGCCCTTGCCGCTGAGCTCGAATCGGCGGTGCAGCACGCGCAAGCTACGGAAGAGCTTTTGTCTCGCGGATTGTCTGAAAGTCAGGTAAGCTCCCTGTTCAACACGCAGGTGGAAATGCGTAAACTCGGCAGCGGCAAAAGGTCTGGCGGCCTGGGTGCGTTTACCGCTTCCGTTCTTCTGATGATGATGCTGTATGTGTCCATCCTTGCTCAGGGCGTGGCGGTTGGCAACTCCGTAGTGGAAGAAAAGACCTCGCGGATTTTTGAAATCATGCTCGCCACTGTCACTCCCGAAGAAATGATGGCAGGAAAGCTTCTTGGCGTGGGCGGGGTGGGACTGACTCAGGTTTTCGTGTGGGCGAGCTGCGGAATTCTTCTGGCCACGCCGGGGCTCCTCGGGATGCAGTCCGGCGGGGAATTTTCTTTTCACCTCACAGCGTTTCAGGCAATGGCGTTCATGGTTTGCTTTGTTCTGGGTTTTCTCTTTTACAGCGCGTTGTCTGCAATGATGGGATCGTTAGTGAACAGCACACAGGAACTCCAGCAGCTCAACTTGTTTGTCGCAATGCCGCTTGTTTTCTGCATCGTGATGTATCAGCGGGTCATGTCCAGTCCATCCAGCATGCTATCTGTACTGCTTTCCATGCTGCCTCCGTTCGCTCCGATTCTGATGTATGTCCGGATTTCGGTGCTCACGCCGCCAGTTTGGCAAATCGTTGCGTCCCTCGTCTGCATGCTCGGTGGCGTGTGGTTTATGGTCTGGCTGTCTTCTCGCGTCTATCGTGTAGGCGTTCTGATGTACGGCAAAAGACCCACCTTGCCGGAGATCATGCGATGGCTGCGCTATAGCTAAGATGGAGCGGGCCTGATGCTCAGGGCCCGAACATCCACATCTATACTGTTAGCAATCAATGAGGTGTGCCAGTGTCCACCACGGATCGGCGCTTGGCCGGAACGACTTTTGATTTACGGATCGACCCAGCATCGAAGACCGACCTTATGGCCTCGACCGAGGCTGAGCGGGCGGAAATATGGCCCTGCGCGATCCCTGATCGATTTGGAGGGGCACGTTGACGACCGCGCCAGGTATGGGAACCGGCCAGCAGGTCGGACGATTGGATCCCGCGATCATCCAGGCGAGCAATCGCACTCACATGGGCTTCTTGGCTCTGTGACTGGCCCACTCCATGCATCGCGAGCGACTCCTCGGCATCACTCTAGCTTGGGGCGGCGGATTGCCCTCGCGCTCCTGCCCCCGCTCGGTGCGATTCTGATGCGCTTGCATGGCGCGACCCTGCGTTTTCAAGAAATCGGCGACCTGGCATCGCATGCCGATGCCCATCCCGAGACTCGGGTGTATTGCTTGTGGCATCGGTCTCTGATGTCCATTGCGTATCACTTCCGGAAACGCAAGATCGCCATTCTGATCAGTCCAAGCTTCGATGGCGAACTAATTACGCATACAATCCGCCGCGTCGGCTACACGCCTGTCCGCGGATCGAGTTCGCGCGAAGGTGCATCTGGTCTGCTGCGAATGCAAAGTGCACTTAGCGGATCGAATGGATCGCCCTGCAACTACGCCGCATTTACCGCCGATGGGCCGCGTGGACCGGTCTATGTTGCCAAACCTGGGGGCGTTAAGTTGGCGCAGATGCTCGGCGGCGGCGTGGGTATTTTTTATGCGGCGCCTGACCGTGCCTGGGTACTTCGATCCTGGGACGGATTTCTGATTCCAAAACCGTTCTCGACTGTTTTCCTGAATTGGCAGCCCCCTGTTCCGGTCGCCGAAGACGCCGGGCCTGCGGATTTGGAGAAAGCCCGTCAAGCGGTGGAGCTTGCACTGGAGCGCGCCCGCCATGCTGTCGAAGAGCATATCCACCGCACAAAAATGGCGCGACAAGCAGCGGTCTGATTCGCGTCCGGCTGCGTCGCACCGCTAAAATTATCGGGTGCTGGTTCGCGAGTTCGACTACATTCTGCCGCCGGAACGGATTGCACAGCACCCTTTGCAAGACAGGGCTGCCTCTCGCATGTTGGTCTTGGGCCGTGCTTCGGGTGCTGTCCAGGATCGAGGCTTTCGCGATTTGCCGGACCTGCTCCATCCTGGGGATTTGCTGGTCATCAATGACACGCGCGTGCTGCCTGCAAGACTGTTTGGCGCCCGCGCGGGTTTGAAGGCGCAGCCGGTCAGTCCCCGAAATCCTGCGGCAAAGGAGCACCTTCGCGGACGCGTGGAGGTGCTGCTGACCGAGCAGAAGTCTGCGTTCGAATGGAGTGCGTTAGTTCGGCCCGGACGCAAGTTAGCCACTGGAGAGAAACTGTTCTTCTTCGCGCAGGAATCGCTCCAGGGAAGTCAGCATTCCTCGCCGCTGCTGACTGCCGAAATCGTCGGACGGGGAGAATTCGGCGAACGTCTCTTGCGGTTTGCACCGGTTGAGAATTTCTATTCACTGTTGGATCGGATTGGTCACATACCGCTTCCCCCTTACATCCACCGCCACGATCAATCCTCAGGCAGAGAACGGTACCAGACGGTGTTCGCAGAACAGCCGGGCTCCGTCGCCGCGCCTACAGCGGGGCTGCATTTCACTCCGGAGGTGCTGCAAGAAATCCAGTCGCGCCATGTTGAGATCGCCCGCGTGACACTGCATGTGGGGCTTGGAACCTTTCAGCCTGTGCGGGTGGAGAAATTGGAAGAAATTCAGCTGCATCAGGAGCGCTACACTCTTCCGGATGCAACCGCGGACGCTATCAATCGCGCCTTGCGCGAAGATCGCCGGGTGATCGCCGTGGGCACCACCACAGTGCGCACGCTGGAACACTGTGCCCAGACTGCCAACGGCGCAGAACTGCGCGGACACTCCGGCGAGACGCGGCTCTTTATCGCTCCGGGCTTCCCCTTTCGAGTGGTCAGCGGCCTTCTCACGAATTTCCACCTGCCACAGTCCACCCTGCTGATGCTCGTATGCGGCTTTGGTGGGACCGCCAATGTGCTGGCGGCATACAATCACGCTGTCGCGAACGACTACCGCTTCTTCTCTTACGGCGACTGTATGTTTCTCGCATAACGCGCCTGCCTCAATTGCACTAAACTCGACCATGATGGCAACCGAGAGTGGCAAGCCCGCGGTATTTCTCCTCGACACGATGGGATTCATTTTTCGTGCCTATCACGCCATGCAACGCCAGCGGCCTATGTCGACGCGGAGCGGCATTCCTACGGCCGCCGTTTACGTATTCGTGAACATGCTGAACAAGCTCCGGCGGGATTTCAATCCCCAGTATCTGGCTGCGGTGTTTGACGTCAGCGCGCCCGTCTTTCGCGATGAGCGCGCACGGTCCATGGCCAAAATCCGCAAATTCAACATCAAGACTCAGCAGTTCGATGAGATCGACTATGCGGGCTACAAGGCCAACCGCGCGGAGATGCCGCTCGATCTGGCGCAGCAGTTGCCTTACATTCGCCGGGCACTGGAAGCGCTGCGCATCCCGATGCTGCAGCAGGAAGGGTTTGAAGCCGATGATGTGATCGGCACGTTGTCACAGCAGGCTTCGCGTCTGGGGCACCCGGTCTACATCGTGTCGAACGATAAGGACATGATGCAACTGGTCGGCGATGACGTATTTGTTTTGAATCCAGCAAAAGACAATCTTGTACTCGACCGCGCGGGCGTCGTCGCGGCGCTGGGTGTTCCCCCAGAGCAGGTCGTCGATGTGATGGCGCTTCGCGGAGACTCGATCGACAATATTCCTGGTGCGCCCGGCATAGGAGACAAAGGGTCGGTCGATCTGATCGTGCAGTTCGGAAGTGTCGAAGCCGCACTCGACCACGCCAGCGAAGTGGCTCGCAAAACCTACCGGGAATCGTTGCTGAACAATCGCGAAAATATCCTGCTCAGCAAAGAACTTGTGACGATCCACTGCAGCGTTCCAGTGGAGTTGCAACTGGACCGGTTGCAGACCCAGCCGCCGGATCTCGCAGCCTGTCGCGACCTCTTCACGGAGCTGGAATTTACTACTCTCATCAAAGAGTTCGGCGCTGAAGAAAAGCCAAAGCAGACCGCGAAACTTGTTCTGGAGCCGGCAATGGAGCAACTGCGGGAACTGCTGGCACGCGCTCGCGGCTCAACCTTAGTCGTCATCGCCGAACCGGCTATCGCGCCCTCTCCAGACCAGTCGACGGCCGAAGATGAATCCTCGCTGCCGGAACCTGCGCAGCAGTCCTTCTCTCTTCTCGATGGAATGGAGCAACCCAGAGTTCAGCCTGAACCGGCGCCGGTGTTTGCGCTGGGACTGGCGGCGGATGACTCAGTCGCCTATCGCGTGCGCTGGGAAGGTGAAGCGGCGGGTCTGCTGCGCTCTGCACTGGAAGATGCAACGCTGCCGAAATCCGTACACGACCTCAAATCACTGTTACGTATCACTCGAGCTCATCAGGTTCAACTCGCAGGCGTACAAGACGATCTGATGCTCTACTCTTACCTGCTGAATCCGACGCACAGCACACATCGGCTGGAAGATGTAGCGGCTCGATTTGACAACCAGTCCCTGCGTGGCGAGGGTCAGGAAGCTCTGCCAATGGCGGCCGCAACTGTAGCGCGCCTTGCACCCCAGATGCGCAGCGCGGTCGAACGCGCGCAGATCAAGAGCATCTATGAATCCATCGACCTTCCGCTCACGCCCGTTCTGCTGGATATGGAAGATGCCGGAGTGC
This sequence comes from Acidobacteriaceae bacterium, assembly GCA_027323885.1. GTDB lineage: Bacteria > Acidobacteriota > Terriglobia > Terriglobales > Acidobacteriaceae > JAKAAZ01. Next base: position 27,836 of record DAHVZT010000035.1, on the reverse strand, counting down.
GTATCGACTCCGCCTATCTGCAGAACATTTCCACTCGTCTAGCGGCGCAAATGGCGGAACTGGCGGAGTGTATCTACGGAAATTGCGGTCATCGCTTCAATATCAATTCTCCCAAACAGCTTGGAGATGTCCTCTTCAACAAAATGGCTCTCCCCAAACCCATCAAATACGGCAGGGGCAAGGTTGTATCGACCGCGCAGGACGTTCTGGAGGAACTTGCCGCGCACCACGACGCGCCCCGAATGGTATTGGAGTATCGCCAGCTTGCCAAGTTGAAATCGAACTACTCCGACAGCCTGCCTTTACTGGCCGATGCGGCAAATCGCGTCCATACCACGTTCAATGCGGTCGGTACCTCGACGGGCAGACTCTCTTCCACCAATCCAAACCTGCAGAACATCCCGATTCGCACAGAATTGGGTCGCGAAATTCGAGCGGCCTTCATTCCCGCGGAAGGTAACGTTCTTATTTCAGCCGACTACTCCCAGATTGAGCTGCGGCTGATGGCTCATTTTTCCGAAGATCCACTGCTTCTCAAGGCATACCGTGAAAATGTCGATATCCACACCTTGACGGCATCTGAGGTCTTCGGAGTTCCCATCGCCTCCATGGACAAGGAGACGCGCAACCGCGCGAAAGCCGTGAATTTCGGGATCGTCTATGGAATCTCTCCATTTGGACTTGCTCAGCAATTGAGTATCGAACCAGCCGAGGCGCGCCTCTACATTGACCGGTACTTCGAGCGGTATCAAGGCGTGCGCAGTTTTATCGATCGCACTTTGGAAGAAGTACGGCGCACGCAGGCAGTACGCACACTCTTTGGCCGCGTTCGCCCTATCCCGGACATCACCAGCCGCAATGCCAACATGCGCGGCTTTTCCGAAAGGACCGCCGTAAATACGCCACTGCAGGGAACCGCGGCGGATTTGATCAAGCTTGCGATGATCCGTCTCGCGAACGAGATTCGTCAGCGCAATCTTCGCGCACAGATGGTACTGCAGGTTCACGATGAGCTAGTGTTCGACGTGCCACATGCAGAAGCTGATCAGGTGCGCGAGCTGGTCAAGACAGCGATGGAAGAGGTAATCGAACTGAAGGTTCCAATTGTTGCGGATGTGGCTGTGGGCCCAAACTGGCGCGACGTCGCCTAAGCTCCTGTCGGGCAGCTTAGCCTGCGTACTTTTCGGAAGGCGAGCATCTGCACCCTTCTACGTTCCCAACTCGGCCCTGATGGCCTCGGCAATTCTTTCGGCGTGGTGCCTCATCGCCTGCTCGGACTCGGCCTCGATCATCACGCGCGCCAGAGCTTCGGTGCCGGAATAACGAATAACCACGCGTCCGTTCCCGTGCAGCGCCATCTCCGCCTCGCGGATCGCGTCTTGCACCCGGGGCAGCGTTTCAAGCGGCGTTTTCTCCCGCACCCGAACATTCACGATCACCTGGGGAAACACCTTTAGATCACTGGTAAGAGAAGCAAGCGTCTTTCCGGAGCGATGCAGAACGTCGAGCAGCATCAGTGCGGTCAAAAGCCCGTCTCCCGTGGTGCATCGGTCCAGAAAAAGAATATGTCCGGACTGCTCGCCGCCCAGGATCGCGCCATGGCGCTGCATTTCTTCCAGAACATATTTGTCCCCCACCGGCGCCCGCAGCATAGGGATGGATTCCTTACGAAGGGCAGTTTCCAGACCCATATTTGACATCGTTGTGGCGACGACCATGCCGTTTGTCAATTTCCCTTGCGTCTGCAGATCTCGCGCCGCAATCAGCAGGATCGCATCGCCATTCACTACATTCCCGTTCTCATCGGCAAACAACGCGCGGTCCGCATCGCCGTCAAACGTCATCCCCATATCCGCATGATGGGCGCGCACCTCTGCCGCAACGATCTCAGGATGCAGCGCGCCACATCTTTCGTTGATGTTGCGGCCATTTGGGCTGGTGTAGGTGAAGAGAAACTTGCCGCCAAAATGGTTCAGCAGTTCGGGTGCGACGGAGCTCGAGGCTCCATTGGCGCAATCCACAACAATCGTTTTTCCATCCAGCCGCAGGTCAGGTACCTGGCCCCGCAAAAACGCGATGTAGTCGGCTCGCAGCGAGTGGTCGGTCGGAGGTAGATCCGCCTCTGAAAATGTTGGCTCTTGGACACGCGACAGCCGTTCGAAAATCTCCCGTTCGATTCCCAGTTCCACTTCATCGGCCAGCTTGTAGCCATTCCTGGCAAAAATTTTGATTCCATTGTCTTCCCACGGATTGTGAGAGGCGGAAATCACGATCCCTGCATCCAAACCGCGCGTGTGGGTCAGGTGCGCTACCCCCGGCGTAGGGATCACGCCCGCGCTGGTCACTTCCACTCCGTTTTCCCGCAGTCCATGGGCAAGCGCGGCGGCAATCCACTTGCCGGATTCCCGCGTGTCCATTCCGAGCAATACATGGGGAGTCGCCGTCATTCTTCGAAGAGAATGCGCCAGCGCAACTCCGATACCGTAGACGGTTTTCGGGTCGAGCGGAAATTTACCGGCAACGGCGCGAATCCCGTCTGTGCCAAAAAGCTTTCTCATTTGCGTGAATATCCTCCCTCAGTGCAAAACGCCCGGATTTGCCTCTGAAATCTGGGTTACCTTCGCAGTCGCTCGCCCTTTTGCAAATCGCAGGCCAAGTTCCTCTCCCACGGTAAGCTCCGCGGAATCCTTCACAAGTTCGCCGCCGGCTCCGTACACCAGCGCATAACCCCGCTCCAGAACGGCGAGCGGAGAAAGTGCGAGCAGCCTTCCGTCTGCACGGCCCCATTGGGTTCTGCGGCGTTCCATGGGAATATTTATTGCCTGGGTCAAACTAGCTTCCACTGCTCTCAGGCGTTCCCGATATCGAGCTAATTGCCGCAGTACATCCTGCTGCATCAATCGTGCTTGCACAAGCTGTAACCGCCGGGATGCGTTCGCGCAAGCTCGATCCCAGGCGGACTCCAGGCGGAAGCGCAATTCATCGAGAGCCTGCTCTCTTCTGCCCAATCCATGTTGTACCCGGGCGAAAACTGCGGAGGCGTCAAGATGTGCGAAGCGCTCTCGGGCCCGCATCCTTTGGTACCGCGCCGCTCGTTCCAGACGAGAGCACAGCGTTTCCAGGTATTCTTCGACGCGATATTGCGCGTCCGTCACCAGCTCCGCCGCGGCAGACGGTGTCGGCGCCCGGAGGTCGGCAACAAAATCCGCGATAGTAAAGTCCGTCTCGTGGCCAACGGCAGAAACCACTGGAACCGCCGAACCCGCAATCGCTCGCGCAACCGCCTCGCTATTGAACGCAGCAAGGTCCTCCAGCGATCCTCCGCCTCGAGCAAGGATTACAACATCCACTCCTGTATCTTTCTGGAACCACTCCAACGCCTCAACGATTTCCGGTCCCGCAGCCTCACCCTGCACGACCACAGGGTATAAAAGCAACTGCACTTTGGCGTGGCGGCGCAACAACACGTTCAATATGTCGTGGATCACAGCCCCGTGTGGGGAGGTGACGACCCCTACCACGCGCGGATATGCGGGCAATGGACGCTTCCGGGAAGCGTCAAAAAGTCCTTCCTGTTTCAGCCTGGCGTAGAGTTGTTCAAAGGCAACCTGCAGCGAACCCTTACCGCGCGGTTCCATGCTTTCCGCGACCAGTTGAAGCTGCCCCCGGTCTTCATAAACTGAGATACCGCCGCGCACCTGGACCCCAAGGCCGTCCTTGGGTCGAAATTTGAGCAGTCTCGCCTTGCTGCGGAACAGCACAACCGGAAGTTGGCTCTGCTCGTCTTTCAGCGTGAAGTACATGTGTCCGGATGCTGCTTCGCGCAGGTTGGAAATTTCGCCCTCCACGCGCAGGTCGACATATTCACCCTCGACATGTTTGCGTATTTCCATGACAAGCTCGCGCACCTTCCATGTAGAGCGCACACGAAGCATCGGCAGCGGATTTATCTCCGTCTCGAAGCCGAGAGGCAACTGAGAACTGTTGGATTTAGTCACGGCTGGATCACGCAGGTTCTGCAACGAATGAGTCTAGCATCGCGCATCAGGGTCGCAACCGTCCGAACAGATAAAGGAGCAGCGACAGCAGAGCGCTTAGCAAAAGACTGGTCGCCAGCGGAAAGTAGAACGAAGAGCGTTGGCCCTTCCAGCTGAAGTCGCCGGGCAGCCGGCCGAGGGGAACGCCAACTTTTTCGGCCAGCAGAACTGCGATTCCTGCAATGACCAGAAAAGCCCCGCTGACAATCAGCAATCGCGCAATTCCGTTCATGTATGAAGTTTAGTCCGCGCCACTGCGCGTAGCCACTTCAGGCTCGCAGAATCTCGTCCATTTCCTGGAGCAGCAGAGCGGGAAGCAGTGGCTTGGTCAGGATCCGCGCCGGTATGGCGTGGCTGCGAACCCAATCTTGCGCATCGCGCAAATTGGAATAGCGGCCGGTCAGCAGAATAACGCGGCATTCCGGGTACCATTTCGCGATTTCCGACACTACAGTCAGGCCGCTCCCGTCTGGCAGGGAGATATCTCCCAGAATCAGGTGCGGACCTGCCTTTTTGGCCGCGGCAAGGGCCTCACCCGCGGAATAGGCCACATCGCACTCGAACCCCCGCTTGCGCAGAATAATGCCGAGCGTATCAGCAATGATGCGCTCGTCTTCGATAATGAGGATTCTGTGGGGCACATTATCTCCGTTGTTTTGAGAACCGGCGCTCCATACCGGATTTTGTTTACCGTTGAATGCGGGTTCGCCATTTCACGCGAGGATGGACCGATCATCCCCTTCTATCATCGGTCAAAAGCCAGCTACGGCTTGTGTTTGCCATACTGTACGCATGTGATTTGGAACGCCATCGTCGTCGGACGCTCGCATATCCAATCTCGGGAGGAAAAACGCGGTGAGAACGTTATCTCTGGTCGCCGGTCTGGTTTGCCTTGCGGAGGTCCTGCTGGATGCCTTCCAGACGATCATTCTGCCGCGGCGCGCCAGCGGACGTCTGCGAGTGTCGCGCCTGTTTCTCACTGGCCTGTGGTATCCCACCCGCGCCCTCGCCGGCAAACTGAAGCGTTCACGCACCCGGGAAAGCTTCCTGAGCTACTTTGGGCCACTGTCGTTGCTCTCGCTGGTCTTTGTATGGGCCCTCGGCCTCATTCTGGGCTTCGGGTTGATTTACCACGGCCTCGGCTCCCCGTTCGCCGATCCCAAATCCTTCGGGCTCTGGAGGACAGACCTGTACGTCAGTGGAACCACGCTTTTTACGCTTGGACTTGGAGATGTCGTTCCGCTCTCGCTCAGCGCTCGCCTTCTGGTTACCTTGGAGGCAGGCATCGGTCTGGCGTTCGTTGCCGGGGTGATTGCCTACCTTCCGGTGCTCTACGGAGCATTCTCCCGCCGTGAAGTCAGCATTATCCTGCTGGATGCTCGCGCGGGTTCCCCTCCAAGCGCGGTGGAGCTTCTGCGCCGCCACGCTGGAAGCACCGGGGAGTCGGCGCTGCAGACACTCCTTGTGGAATGGGAACGCTGGAGCGCCGAATTGCTGGAAAGCCACATCTCCTATCCGCAGCTTTGTTTTTTTCGTTCCCAGCATGACAACCAGAGCTGGCTAAGTGCTCTGGTCACGATGCTCGACGCCTGCTCACTGCTCATCGCGACCGTGGAAGGCGAAGCTGCCCGCCAGGCGCAGTTAACTTTCATTATGGCGCGGCACGCCGTGCTCGATCTTGCCCACGTCTTGTCTCAGGACAAACCTGAGCCGGGGCCGGACAGATTTCCGCAGGAGAATCTTGATGCCGTTTGCCGTCAGCTGGCGGAAGCCGGATTTACACTATGCGCCGGTCCCGCCACACTGGATCGCGTGAGAGAGTTGCGCGCCATGTATGAGCCTGAGGTCTGGCAAGTGAGCCGAATTTTGATGCAGCCCCTTCCTTTGTTCTATCCGGAAGCGAACAAGCGCAGCGCTTGGGGCACCATTACGCGTCTGCGCTCCCAGGCGGAAGCATCGTTGCACTCCATCCCGGGTCCGGAGCAGGCTCCTGCCGCCATCATTCCGGTTTCAGAAGAGACCCATTCCTTTTAGCGCAGAGGATCGGAAAAAAAGAGCCACGCCAGCCCGGCCAGCTCTACAAGGAAAAGTGTCATCACCAGCCAAGGCCTTTTCTCGCTCGCTGGGGTGTCGCGCCGCTGGGTCGGCTGGCCCTGCAGCACGCTCGCGGAATAATTGCTCAAAGCACTTTCCGCACGGCTCAGCGCAGGCAGTAAGGGAACGTGAACCGGGCTTGCCGCAGTTGTGGGGCTGCCCGTTTTCTGATCCAGCGCAATGCGTAGCCCCGCAAGGCTGGCCCGAATCTCCAGCAGCAATCCCTGGCGGCTGACATCGTGTGCCGCCCAGCGGTCCAGACCTTCGGAATCCGCCTGAATCTGCATCATCTGCATCCGGTAATCTTGCCCATACCGGCCCGGATCGCCCGCTTTCATTCCGAGTGCGTCTGCGGCGGCGCGGGCAGCGGCAACCTGCAATCGCTCGCTGTGCTGGAATCCCAGGTTCAGAGCTGCATTGTCCGTTGCCGGGCGAGAGGAACGCTGGTGGGTACCCTCCCACAGCATGAACCAGCCCGTTGCGCCAAGGGCGACAAAAAGAAGGATGGCAAGCGTATGGCGGGGGTGACGCGCGACCTTCAAAACGATCAACCCTCACAGATGGAAAGCACGTTTCCATCGGGATCGCTGAACCACGCTACGAGAGCGCCGCCCGGCGCGGTCCAAATCCCTAGGTCGTCTTGGTCCAGTCCGCCGTATCTATGGAATTGGACGCCATTCTGCTGGAGTTGCACAGCACATGCGCGAAGGTCATCCACAGTCCATCCAAGAATGGTGAATGGCGCGGGAGTATGGCTCGCAACTCGGACAATTCTAAGGTTGGTCCCATTGGCATCGAACACCAACGCGAAATCATCCTCACTCAGGAGTGAGAGGCCCAATAGCTTTTCGTAAAACACCCGGGCGCGGACGGTATCTTTCGTCGGCACGAACCCGACCACCCGTCCTTTTGTCAGCATGGCCGCTCCCGTCATCTTGCTTCCTAAGCCGTAACCGGCTCCAGCAAGCGCGACCAGCGCCGTTCTTTACGCTGTCCGTGCGCGCTCCGGTGATAGGCGTAACCCGCGATCAGCGGAAGAGCCAGCGTCGCTTCGCTGTAGACCATCTGCTCATATGCGGTGTCCACTTTTCCCCAGGAGCTGGCTTCCTTCAGCGTGCTGGAAGACAGGGCCCCGTCGCGCACATCGGCTACGGTGATCTGGATGGCGTATTTATGCATCGGCGCATCCGTGCCCAGCACGTCCGCCGCAACCACGATGTCCTGTGCAAAGTTCTTTGGTACGCCGCCACCAATCATCAGCAATCCGGTGGTGGGGTTGGCAATCTTTAGCTGCGTTAGCTCGTAGAAATCTTTAACGGAGTCGATCGAAACCCTGGGTTTGTCCTGACGCGCATGCTGGTGCGCAACCAGACCGAAGCCTGCCGAACAATCGCTGAACGCGGGACAAAAAATCGGCACGTCTTTCTCATAGGCCGCCAGCACAATGGAGTCCGCGCCGCCTTTGGCGGGCGTTTTTCCTTGTTTCACCAGGTAGGCGCCCATCGCCCGGATAAACTCACGCGAACTGTGCGGGCGTGGTGGCAGGGAATCGGCAATGATCCGCGTCGTCTCATCGCAAATGCGCAGTTCTTCTTCGTCGATGAACGTGTCGTAAATGCGGTCGATCATCAGCTCTCGTAGAACACCATCCTGTGTGCCGGACTTGAACTCATCCTCAGCGAGGTAATGGCGGAAGCCCAGAGCTTCAAAAAAATCCTGATCGACAATATTCGCGCCGGTGGAGACGATGGCGTCCACCATGTTATTTCGAACCAGATCGACGAACACCTGCTTCAACCCCGCGCTGATGAGCGATCCAGCCAAGCACAGGATCACGCCGCAATCCTGGTCGCGCAACATGCGCTCGTAAATGGAGGCCGCCCGCGCGAGATCGCGCGAAGAATAGGCCATGTGCTGCATTGCATCCACCAGCGCACGCACGTCGTGCTGCTTGATGTCGATGTGTTCTATAGGGTGCTGAAGTAGTTCGCTCTTGTTCGGCATACTTCACAAGAATAACAAAACTTACCGCACTGCTCTTTCAAGGGACTCGACCGCTTCGAAGCCAACGGACGCAAACCAACAGGTACATTTTCAAGATCGAAAAGCCCGAAGCCTTGCCCGCATTCCTTGGTTCGCGTCTTCTATCCACATATTTCCATGCTGCGCTCCTATACTGGTTGCACATGGCACGCCTGCCCATCGCAGTTCGCCAACTCGCGCTGGCTTCTCTTCTGTCGTTGCTCGCTGCGCCTGCCTGCTTTGGCTGGGGCAAAGCCGGGCACAAGATGATCAACCGGGTTGCGGCGCAGATGCTTCCGCCGGATATGCCCGCATTTCTGCACACGCCGCAGGCCCTCGATGAGATTGAGTATCTGGGTCCGGAGCCGGACCGGTGGCGCTCCCCGGCGGAGCCGGAATTAAGCGCAACCCAGGCACCCGAGCATTTTCTCGACATCGAGCTCGCCGACATGGCGGCGCCGGAGGGACTGCCGCCGCAGCGCTTCGATTTTCTTCGCGATCTCTATGCCGCCGAGCTCCTGCATCCGCCATTGGCGGCCAGGCTGACTCCCCAAACTGTGGGTCTTCTGCCCTGGCAGGCGAATGAAGTGTTCGAGCGGCTGAAGGCGGACATGCGTCAATACCGCAGCCGTCTGGCCGACCATCGCGACACCCGGCCCGTCGAGCAGGCAATCCTCTATGATGCTGGTTGGCTGGGCCATTACGTCGCAGACGGCTCGCAACCGCTCCACACAACCGTCAACTACAACGGATGGGTAGAGCCGGACAATCCAGAAGGCTTCACCCGCGACCATGGCATTCATAGCCAGTTTGAAAGCGAGTTTGTAGAGAAGAACATCAAGGCCGCCGACGTTCAGCCGCTGGTTCCGGCCGCGCCGCGTTTGCTGGGATCTTCTTTCCAGGATTTTCTCAGCTATCTGCGCTCGACGCATCGCCAAGTGGCGGAAACATACCGGCTGGAAAAACAGGGCGCCTTCAACGGCCACGGTACCGCCGAATCCCGGACCTTTACTGCGGAGCGGATGGCGGCGGGCGCCACCATGCTGCGTGACATGATCTACACCGCTTGGATCCAGAGTGCCCAGCCTGTCCCGGACCGACAAGATCGTCCGCAATTGCCTGTTCCTGGGAATGGAAAGCCCGCTTCAGTTAACCCGGTTCGCTGACTCTCCGCCATTGCTCGGAGATGTACTGGTCGGTCATACCTGCAATGTAGTCGGCGATCACTCGAGGTGCCCCCTCAGCGCGGATCTGACTCTCATGCGCCGCCGGCAATTGGTCCGGGTGTTCCATCCAGTGCGCAAATAGCCCAGAGATGACCTCGCCTGCCATCTGATGATCGCGCTCCAGGTCCTCCGAGTGATACAGATTCTGCGAAAGATACTGTTTCGCTTCCCGGCGGCGAGTTTCCATTCCAGGAGAGAAGGCAGCCAGGCGGCCCGCAAAGTCCCGGACCTCTTGAAGGGATTTGATTTCTGCGTCCAGTGTGCGCTGACGCGTCGTGACGATGAGATCGCCGATGAGAGAGTTCATCATTCGTTTCAGAGATTCCTGGAACAGGAGCTTCGGTGCGGAGTCGCGATGGCCCGCTTCCAACTGCCCGTACAGTTGGGAAAACAGCGGAACATTCCTGCGGATTTGCTCGAGTGAAAGAATTTCCGCCTCGAACCCATCGTCGATATCGGCGATCAGATAGGCAATTTCGTCAGCGAGGTCGATGATCTGTGCCTCGAGTGGCGGACGTTGATCGAGGAAATATTCGGCGAGTTCGGGATGCTCGCGGGCAGAATAGTCGCGGGAATGCTTGATGATGCCTTCGCGCACGCCCAGCGTCAGATTCAATCCACGAAACGCGACGTATCGCTGTTCAAAATACTCCACGATGCGCAGCGCGTGCAGATTGTGATCGAAACGCAGTCCGTGCTGCTGCAAGAGTCTGTCAAGCGCCTGCTCTCCAGCATGACCGAAAGGCGGATGGCCTATGTCATGCACCAGGGCGAGCGTCTCCGCCAGGTCTTCATTCAGACCAAGCGCACTCGCCACGGTGCGCGCGATCTGTGCGACTTCGATCGTATGCGTCAGACGGCTGCGGAAATGATCGGAGTATCGATGGGTGAAGACCTGCGTCTTGCCCGCCAGTCTTCGAAAGGCTCGTGTATGGATTACGCGATCCCGATCACGCTGAAACGCACGGCGATACAGGTGGGCCGCCTCGGGATAGGTTCGCGCGGTGAGAGGGTCGGCTGCATCCCCCGCCACCGCACAACAAGAAAGCGAATTTTCAGGCATAGCAGGCAGCGGAACGGAAGCGGACTAGGGGTGGGTGGGCCCAGTCGCGTGGGCATCCTCTTTCGCCAGTTTTACTTTAGCTTTGTCCAGGCGTTTGCGAACCTTGTTCACATCGGTCGGCTCCGCGTCCGGCGCCGGGGAGTTGGCGTAGTTCTGCAACGAACTCTCCCATTGCGCGACCGCCTCATGCAGATGCCCCGTGGTCGCGTAGACTTCGCCGAGATGATCATGGACGGTGGGATCTGTAGGAATCAGGGTGATCGCCTTTTGTAGCACCTGTTCCGCCATTGCATACTGGCCCAGTTTGTAGCGGACCCATCCCAGCGAATCCAGGTAAGCGCCATTCTCCGGCTCCAGCTTCACCGCGTGCTGCACAAGCTTCAAGGCCTCATCCAACTTCATGTTGTGGTCGGCCAGCATGTAGCCCAGATAATTCAGCGCCAGAGCATTGTCCGGATCGACGGAGAGCGCCTTGCGAAATTCCTGCTCCGCCGCATCCACATGCTTCTCGCGCTCCTGCAGGGCTCCGCGAAGAAAATAGATCAATCCCATGTCCTGCGGGCTGGTATTCAGCTTTTGCGCCTGATCGATGGCAAAGGACGCATCTTTCCACTTGTGTACTCGCGTGTAAATCTGCGCGAGAGTGAGCCAGACAACGCGGTCCTGCGGGGAGCCTTTCAACTGGGCCTTTGCGAGCGCGATACCCTCTTTCGGCTTGCCTGAATCCGCCAGCTGTCCGGCAAGGGTCAACTGCAGGTCCACGTTCTTGGGCAGCGCCTTTACAGCTTGCTGCGCGGCAGCGGAGGCCTGTGGCAGCATTTTTGCGTCGCGATATGCGTCCACTTCGCCCTGGTATCCACGTTCCTCCGCGCTTCCTCCCATGGAGATCATCTGCTTGTAGACGTCAATGGCCTCTTGCGTTTTGTTCTGCTCGCGGTATACGGTTGCCAACCGGTCTAGAAAAATAGCGCGATTGTTTTTCTCGTCCGGCGTGTACTGCTGGTTCGCGTGCTTGGATCCCTCGACAAGCTGCTGCAGTAACGTTGCCGCTTTGTTCAGATGGCCCTGCGCTTCCGCCAGCATGGCCTCGTTGTAATGCACCTCTACGGAATCGGGATCGAGCGTTTTGGCGTGCTCCAAGGCGGCCTGCGCTTTATTCACGTGCCCCGTTGTGCGCTCCAGTTCGGCCAGGCGCAGAAAGGAACGCACATCCTCAGGATCCTGCGCGGTGATTCCCTGAAAAAGCTTGAGAGCGGCATCGGGCTGGTTCTGCGTGAGCAGATCTTCCGCGAGTGCGCGGTGCGCATCCAGGTTGTCCGGCTGCGCGTCCAGAACGCTTTGGTACGCCTTTATCGCTCGCTTGTGGTCTTTCATCTGGTCATAGGCCGCGCCAAGGGCCAGATTGATCTTCGGAGTACGGTCACCCTCCGGCACACTCTGCAGCACCTGCAACGACTGCGGCATATTGCCTTGCTCGTTGTATAGCCGCGCCAGATTCAACACGACGTCTTCTGAAGCTGGGTTGATCTGACGCGCCTGCTCAAACTGGCTCTTTGCGTCCGCAATGTCGTGTTTAAGCGTATACAGTTGGCCAAGCAGCAGGTGGTCTTCCACCTTGTCCGGCTCCAGCTTCACAATCGTCTGGAATTCCTGGATGGCAAGGTCGAGCATGGGGCCTGGTTGCTGTCCTGCATCGGGATCGCCCATCGACCGCAGGTATACGCGACCGAGCAGCTTGTGCGCCGTCAAATTGTCGGGATGGGTCTTGAGGATGCGCTGTGCCGTCTCCACGGCTTCGCGTATTCTGCCCAGCTTGAAATACGTTTCCGCCAGACTGTTCTGCAGAAAAACGGATTTGGGATCGCGAGTGATCGCCAGCTTGTATTGTTCGATCGCCTGCGTCGCAAGATCGGGTCTACCGAACTGTTCGGCGGAGTTTTCATAGAGATGCCCAAGGGCAAAATGGTAGTAGGACTGCCCTCGTTTCCCTGTAACACCCGAGGTCTCGCTCGCAGCGGCCCCTGCCGAAGGGTCCGGCGCCGCCACCTTGGTTTGCGCCGGCGCGGTGTTCTGCGCTGCGGTACTCTGCGCCATGCCCGCTGCGGACCATAGCAGTGCAGATCCAAGTATTGCGGCCGTTCGCCTTCTATTTCGGGTAAAACCTGTCCTCGCTGTCCAGCACACCTTCGTCATGCAAAAATCTACCTCGTACGCCGCGCATTCGGCTGCGTTGGAGCATACCGTAGCGTCCCTTTGCCTATAATTGTACGCCGTCACCCGGTTCGGTTTGGAGGGGCCCCCTCAGATAGCCTGCGGGCGATCACAATTCCGGCGCATGTCGCCACTTCAGTATCCCTTGCAGGCCGTATGGCCGAGATCACCTTTAGAAATGGGGAAGCTTGGGTTGATAGATGGGCCAGTCGTGGGCGGCGGCATACTCGCTCAACTGCGGAGTTGGATTCACCGCGAACGGATGCTTTGCAATCGAAAGCATGGCGGCGTCGTGGATGGAATTGCCGAACACGGCATCGGGGTGCGGCAGTCCATTGCGCCGGAGAGATTCCGCTTTGCCTTCGCCGGTAGGAACGTCGAGCAGTTCCTCCGTGATGAGGCCGTTTGCAACTCGTATTCCCGCTGCGAGAACATGCTCCGGTGAAATGCCGAATGCTCGCACGCCTTCCTCAATCAGCCAATTGTTCGTTGAGCTTACGGCCCACAGCTCAACCCCGCGTCCGCGCAGAGTTTCACACAGGCGCTGCATCTCGGGAAATATGCGGGGACGTATGGCGCGCTCGAAAAAACGGCGCGAGGCCGTGCGCAGCTCAGATTCTCGAAGATCGCGGTAAATCTGCACCATTTCCCCGCAGATCGCGAGCTCGGAAACCTCCCCACGCAGGTAGCTGCGGTAGCGGGTGTCCATCCAGTCGCAGGCTTCACGGGAAAGCAGGCCGGAATCCATGGACCAGCGCATGAATTCGGAACCGGCATCGCCCGCCCAGAGTGTTCCGTCACAATCAAAAACGGCGACGGAAGGCTCAGCGGCGAGAACCATCTCGGAAAATTCGTCGAATGAGAGAACGGGCCTTGCTGGCAGCTTGGGACCTTGCATGAGCACACATTACCTTATCGAATCGAGAGGAAAGGAGCAACCGGCTGACCAGTTGGATTCCACTGCAAAGAATTGCGTGGATTGCCGCGGCGCTCCCGCATAATTTCTTCAGGTGACGTCGCGACTTTGGAACCCCAAGCCAATCTCGAGCTGATTGAGAGCTACTTGACCTATCTCCGGGTGGAGAAAGGGTTAAGCCCGCTCACCTGCGAGGCTTATGGCCGCGACCTGCTCCAGTGTGCGGAGCACCTGGAGCAGGCAAACGCGCTTTTCGTTACGGCCACCCATCAAAATATCGCCGCATTCCTTACCCACCTGCAGACCCATCAGGTGGAGGCCCGTTCGCGGGCACGCAAGCTTTCCTGTCTGCGTGGCTTTTACAAGTGGCTGCTGCTCGATAAGCGCACGGCGCATGACCCAACTCTCCATCTGGAGACCCCCGCGGGATGGAAGGTGCTGCCGAAGTCTCTGCCGGAAGCGGAAGTGGTCTCCATGATCGACCGGGTTGGGCAGCAAAACACGGATCAGGCATCCACTCCGGAATCATTGCGGGACCGCGCCATGCTGGAGCTGCTCTACGGGGGCGGAGTGCGCGTTTCCGAACTGGTTGGGCTGGCGGTCGAAGATGTTTCCCTGCAGCAGGGACAAATGCTGGTGCGCGGGAAAGGTGACAAGGAGCGCCTGGTCCCGCTGGGTCAGCCTGCGGTAAAAGCGCTGACCGAATATCTGGAGCACGGTCGCGGAGCGCTGCTGAAAAAGACCCCGGCGCGCCAGGTATTTCTCTCTCGAAGAGGCCGGCCGCTGAGCCGCCAAACAGTATGGGCACTGGTCAAGCGGATGGATGGGCGCGCCAGCCCGCACATGCTGCGGCATAGCTGCGCTACACACATGGTGGAAAATGGCGCCGACCTGCGCACTGTGCAGACATTGCTCGGCCACGCCGACATCGCCACCACCCAGATTTACACGCATCTGGCCCTGGGCAGGCTCAAGGCGGTTCACCGCGCCTACCACCCGCGGGGCAAGAGAATTGTCATCGATCAGGCCAATCCCTCATGAAGCTTCGCTCGGAAGAAGCCAAGGGAACTCCTGAGGCACCGGAGATTTTGCGGCTCGTTACGGAATACATTGCGGTGCTCACCGCAGAGCGGGCTGCGTCGGATCACACGGTCCGGGCGTATCGAAGGGAATTGAACTCCTTTGCGGAGTTTCTCGCCAGGCGCTGCGGAACAGCCGTAACCCCGGCGCAGATTGAACATCCCATCATTCGGCAGTATTTGGGACTGTTATATGAAAAGGACCTGTCGAAAGCGTCGGTCGCGCGGGCCTTGGCCGCAGTCCGCTCCTGGTTTGCATGGCTGGCTCGCCGCGGACATGTGGACCAAAACCCGGCCAGGCTGGTTGCCACTCCCAAGCTGCCGAAACACCTGCCGCGCGTACCCGGTATCGAGCAGGTGAATCAGGCTCTGGAGGGTTTGGTCCGGCCCCACGCCGAAGACCAAAGGCCAGAGGCCGCCTGGCCACAGCGCGATCGCGTCATCCTCGAACTGCTGTACGGGTGTGGCATCCGCAATGCCGAACTGGTGGGGCTGAACCTTGAAGATATCCAATGGGGTAACGAGTGCCTGCTGGTGCGCGGCAAGGGGCGCAAAGAGCGCTATGTACCGCTGGGTGATGCGGCGGCAGCCGCAATCCGGGAATATCTGCCGCAGCGTCAGCATCGGCTTAACGCCGCGCAGCGTTCCAGCAATGCGCTTCTGCTTAACGCCAGGCTCCGCGGCGCGGGCCGCCTTACGACCCGTAGCGTGGGGCGCATCGTCAAGCGGCTTGCCGTGGCCAATGGCATGGCGGCGGATGTGCATCCCCATACTTTGCGGCACGCGTTTGGAACTCACATGCTGGAAGAGGGCGCGGATCTGCGTGCGATTCAGGAGATCCTCGGCCACGCGCGGCTCTCGACCACGCAGCGCTACACCCACCTGACCTCCGGGCAGATTGCCGCCGTGTATGACAGGACCCATCCACGGGCGAAAAGCTGAGGCCGGAGCGAATAGCCTTTCCTACTCTCCTGCGCTTGTATCTGGTAGATTTTGGGCCACGAACGCCTCCAGGTGAGAGAGAAGCGCAAGCTTCTGAGCTTCCGTTAGGCGACCCCAATTCTCAGCGAAGGGTGCTACCTCTGGGTTGAATATGGATCCCGGCGCGTCTTTTCCAAACTTGCGCTGGAACTTATCGGCGCTAGCCACAGCTTGTAGTTCTGCAGCATCCACAGAAAAGTAGTTTGCAAGCGCCCTGATGATGTGTTTCGTAGGTACTGCCAGCCCTCGAACCATTTTCCTGGAGTGTTCATAAGAGATGTCAGCCACTGCCGCGAGCTCTCGCGGGCCCATCGGTGGAGCATGGTCTTGCATTAGCTGCGCAAGTCTCTTAGAAAAGCTGTGTTCGACTTCCGTCGTGGGTGTCATATCGGCCTGATGAAAGCCACCATAATTAACAATCCCTGATCGATATTCATTCGGTCTTGCCTCCATTTCCTGCGCTGGTCCTGCTTCTGCTTCCGCTCGCCTCCTTCGGATCAGCTCCACCAGGGCTTCTTCCCCCATAGAGTGAGCGTTCAAAGTTTCCTCGATCTGACTTCCCGTTGGGTACTCTGGGCTATTTTGCTCCATCTGCAATTCCTTCGTTATCGATGGCTGGCACATTATTGCCGAGGACGTCCCACCGTCGCTGGGGTGCAGTACTTCACCCCCTCCTCGTAGGAAACCTCAAGAACCCGACACATCCGTAGCAAGGTCGCGTGCGTAGGGCGGCACTTTCCATCGATATAAAAATACACGGCGGTACGGGTGATGCTGGATGCGCGAGCCAGTCTTTCCACAGAAAGTCCGCGCAGTGTCAAGAGACCGTCGGGGGCATACTCGGGGGCTCCCTCACCGCTCGTGAAAAAGGCGCGTAGGTTGTTCACGATTTCGTTGGGCAGTTTCGGCCTTCCTTGAACTTAGAGGTTGCGGCCCGTTCTTTTCCCAGTTTTGCGGATCGAACGTTTTCCCAGCGTAGCTTCTGTGCGTCCGAGAGCTTCTTTCTTGCGGCGGGGGTCATTACGTAGTGCGTGATTCTACCACTGGCCCCCACGATGGCTTTCTTTTCGGGGGCGCCCCGGTCGAGGAGGGAGCCGGCGGATTGAAGGTCTGCAATCCGCTGGATCAATCTCTCTATTTGGCTCACCCGGCTTCTCCTTGCACGTAAAGTATGCGCGGAAGGGCCATGTAAATCAAGCGATATATGCCGATAAGTGGCCACTGGCGACGGCGGAGTCTGGCCATTACAATAAAGATGTGGCCATCCCCGCGAGCCGCGCATACGACGGCGCGCTCTGTCCGCCCTGAAAACCGCTTAAAATCGATTGAGTACACCGAATTTGGGCATCGTTCGACGGCGAACCGCCGCAGTGACATTGCAGGAAAAAGGTTGGGCTTTCTCTTGATCGGTAGCGCATTAACAAAAATCTTCGGCACCAGCAATGAACGCACCGTGAAGCGGATGCAGCCCACGGTCGCGGCGATTAACGCCCTGGAGTCGGAGATGCAGCGGCTCTCGGCGGAGCAGCTGCGTGCCAAGACAGACGAGTTCCGCGCCCGGATTGCGGCGCGTATCGCCGGCATCGAGGATCCGGAGGAGCGCCTGAAGGCGGAACGCGCCGCACTCGACGAAATCCTGCCGGAGGCTTTCGCCGTGGTGCGGGAAGCTGGCCGCCGCATCGTGAATATGCGCCACTTCGACGTACAGCTGATTGGCGGCATCGTTCTCCACCAGGGGAAGATTGCCGAAATGAAGACTGGTGAAGGCAAGACCCTGGTCGCCACGCTGCCTTGCTATCTGAACGCTCTTGCGGGACATGGCGTCCACGTGGTGACCGTGAACGATTATCTCGCCAAGCGCGATGCCGAGTGGATGGGCAAAATTCACAACTATCTCGGCCTGTCCGTGGGCGTGATCGTCCATGACCTGGATGACGCGCAGCGGAGAGCCGCCTATGCCGCCGACATCACTTACGGCACCAACAACGAGTTCGGCTTCGACTATCTGCGCGACAACATGAAGTTCGAACTGTCTGAATGCGTTCAGCGCGGACAGTATTTCGCCATTGTCGACGAAGTGGACTCCATTCTGATCGACGAAGCGCGAACCCCGCTTATCATCAGCGGACCCACGGACCAGACGACCGACAAGTATGCGCGCGTGGTGCGGATCATCCCCCAATTGGAACTCGGCGAAGAGATCGAGTCGCTGGATAGCAAAATCCTGACCGGCGATTACGTGGTGGATGAGAAGCACCGTACCATCGGCGTCACAGACGAGGGCTGGGTCAAGATCGAAAAGCTGCTCGGAATTGAGAGCATTGCCGACCCGGAGAACTGGGATCTCAAGCATTACGTGGAAACCGCAATCAAGGCGCACGCGCTCTACAAGCGGGATGTGCATTATGTGGTGAAGGACGGGGAAATCATCATTGTGGATGAGTTCACCGGACGCCTGATGCCGGGGCGCCGCTGGTCCGATGGCCTGCACCAGTCGATCGAAGCCAAAGAAGGCGTGAGTATCCGGCGCGAGGACCAGACCCTCGCAACGATCACCTTCCAGAATTACTTCCGGCTCTACAAGAAGCTGGCCGGAATGACCGGTACGGCCGACACGGAGGCCGCCGAGTTTGAGAGCGTGTACAAACTGGACGTGGTGGTGATTCCCACGAACATGCCGATGCGACGCATCGACAATCCCGACGTGGTCTACCGCACCGCCAAGGAAAAATATTTTGCCATCGCGGACGAAATCGTCCGCCTGAATGAAGGCAAGCAGCCGGTGCTGGTGGGGACGACTTCCATCGAAAAATCCGAGCTGCTCTCGCAGATGCTGCAGCGCAAGGGCATCCGTCACGTCGTCCTCAACGCCAAATTTCACGAGCGCGAAGCCGAGATCGTCGCCCAGGCGGGACACCTTGGAATGGTGACCATCGCCACGAATATGGCCGGCCGTGGCACCGATATTCTGCTTGGCGGCAACCCGGAATTTCTCACACGACAGGAACTGGTAAAGAGAAACCGCGCACGCGCGGTCAGCGCGGCGGAAGGGCAGATTTCACCTACCGCGCCCCCCGGTATGATGCGCTTCTATTATCAGGGCCAGGAGTTCGAAACTCCGGAAAGTGACTGGAGCGAGGTCTACGCCGGTTACGCCGCGCAAATTGCCAAAGAGCGCGAGCAAGTGCTGGCTGCGGGTGGCTTGATCATTCTCGGTACGGAACGGCATGAGTCCCGCCGGGTGGACAACCAGCTGCGTGGCCGCGCCGGACGGCAGGGAGACCCCGGAGCTTCGCGGTTCTTTCTCTCCCTCGAAGACGATCTGATGCGAGTTTTCGCCAAGGAGTGGATTTCCAATCTGCTTCAGCGGCTTGGCATGGAAGAAGGCGTCCCGATCGAATCGAAGCTGATCACTCGCCGGATCGAGGCTACCCAGAAAGCAGTTGAAGGCCAGAACTTCGAATCGCGCAAGCATGTTCTGGAATATGACGACGTGATGAACAAGCAGCGCGAGGCAGTGTATGGCACCCGCCGGCAACTGCTCGAAGGCGTCGATCAGAGAGAACTTATCACTGAGGATTACGTCTCCAATATCCTGAGTACGATTCTCGATAAGCACGCCCCGGAAAAGGTCCATCCTGATCAGTGGGACATCAAGGCGCTGCAGGATGCCGTGCTGATGCAGTTCGGCCTGGATATTTCTGCGGAAGGCGTGCCCCTGCAGGAACTGAACCGTCACCAACTGGGAGAGACGCTGTTCGAGCGGCTGAAGGATCGGTACGCGGCCAAGGAGCAGATCATCGGGGCCGACGCGATGCGGTATCACGAACGCATGATCATGCTGAGCGTGTTGGACGGTCTTTGGAAAGACCATTTGCTCGCCATGGATCAGCTCAAGGAAGGCATCGGGCTGCGTGGTTACGGACAGCAGGATCCCTTGATCTCCTACAAACGGGAGTCGTTCGAAGCGTTTGAGGCGATGATGAACCGCTTTCAGGAAGATACGGTTCGCTTCCTGTTCCGCATGCAGATCATGGGTCCCGACGGTCAGGAGATTGCCGTTCCCTCGCGTCCACAACCGCAGGAAGTGGTCTTCCGCGGAGGTTCGGAAAACGCAGCGGAGCCCGCTCGCACTCTGCCTGGCAACGCCGCCAACGGGACGCGCCCAAATGGGACCCGGCAAGCTGGTTCCGTACCCGCCATTCCCGTACCCACGCGGGCCCCATCCACCACCATTGACTCACTTGAAGAGGAGTTTCAACGCCGCAAAAAAAGGGAACTTCAGGCAGCCCGCATGGCCGGGGGAGGCGACTCCGTCGGCGAGACTGTCCAGCGTCGCGCGGGTGAGAAGGTCGGGCGCAACGATCCTTGTCCTTGCGGCTCCGGGAAAAAGTTCAAGAAGTGTCATGGCATAGAAGCCTGACACGAACTCCCGTTTATGAGGCGGCTCTGACTTCCTCAAAGGTCATGTTGTTCGCTGCACTTTTGGTCGTCTCTTTCCAGTCGGCAAACAGCCGCGCATAGCTGGCGGTGATGTACTGGGCCGGTGCAACTCCGAGATTTGTAGCGGTTCTGTCGATCCAGGGATGTTCTCCCTCCAGTTCCGCGAAGTCGCCGATGGGCGTGCTGTCGAGAACCAGATTGCCGCTGCCGTCGGTCCACTCTTCGCGGAATTTCTCGTATACAAACATCGGCCAGTATCCGAGCCGCTCAAAAATTGAGCTGAGCGCCTGGCCGTCGTCTACCGGAGTTTCCGTCTCGACGCGTACCTTGTGCTGCGAGCTGGCGGACGCTCCTGCATCGGCCTTATGGGTCAGCTTCCATTTCTCTCCGTAGCGCCGGATGCGCAGAATCTCTCTGCGAGCCCGCAGCACGCCGTCTTTCGTGTCGAACAGCGTGTTGCGCTCCAGCGTTGCGGGTGTGACCAGACGAAAGCCAAGCTCGGGCAGTTTGGCCGTGAAAGCCGGGCGATCGGTCAGTCGGATTTTAACTTCAATTTCGAGCTGGCCTGTGCGGGATTCAGTGGACATAAAGCCAGTTTCGCATGCTGCGGGATTCGCCGGCGGAGACCCGCTGCAATTTAGGATGAAAACAACCGGAGATGGCCGATTACAGAACATCTCGTATAGCTCTGCCAGTGGACCAGGTCGCCACCCCACAGGGGCAGCGCGCGCTCGGGCAGGCTGCGGCTGTTCTGCGCGGCGGGGGAACGGTCGCGTTTGCCACGGAGACGGTCTACGGACTGGGCGCGAATGCGCTCGAAGCTGACGCCGTGGAAAAGATCTTTCGAGCCAAGGATCGGCCCGGCTGGGATCCTCTGATTGTGCACGTCTCGGACGCCCAGATGTTGGAGCGGGTCATCGCGGATGTCTCGCCCAAGGCACAGCGGTTGATGGACGCCTTCTGGCCCGGACCTTTGACCTTGCTGCTGCCCCGGAACGAGGAGGTGCCAGCGCTGGTGACTGCCGGCCGTCCCCTGGTCGGAGTGCGAATGCCATCCCATCCTGTCGCTCACGCCTTGATCGAGCTTGCCGGAGTGCCGGTCGCCGCTCCCAGCGCGAACCGTTTTGGCTACACCAGCCCGACGACTGCCCAGCACGTTCTGGATGACCTGGACGGCCGGATCGATCTGCTGCTGGACAGCGGAGCAGCGTGGTGCGGGGTGGAATCGACGGTCGTGGAGGCGCGGGAGGGCTCAGTGACGATTTACCGTCTTGGTGCAATTACCGCAGCGGAGATTGAGGCCATCGCAGCCCCCGTCATAACTTATCAGCCGGCGTTCTCCTCGAACGGCCCAAACATCTCGCCGACCTCGCTCCCTTCTCCTGGAGTTGGAATCCGTCATTACGCGCCTCGCGCCGTGGTGATTTTGATTGAAGTGGGAAACGATGCCGAGCTTGTCCAGCGGCAAATATGGCTGCATGAAGTGGGGCAGCTAGCCACAAACGCCAAAACCGGGGCAATGCTGCCCGCGAACTGGCCGCTGCCGGCCGATTTCGCCGGACATCGTTATGAGTGGGGGAAGTGGGATGATGACCGGCAACTGGCGGCAAATCTGTTTGCCGGGTTGCGATGGCTGGATTCGCTCGGCGCGGATAGGATTTTGTGCCCGCTGCCAGCCGAAAATGGCCTGGGATCGGCCATACGGGACCGCCTGCGGAAAGCGGCGCGTCCCGCGTAGCTGCCTGCAGGTTAAGACATAGTCTGTGGCGCGTTCTCTCCGGCCTTGTAGATGTAGCGGATACTGTCTTTGTAGACCAGCATGCGGTTGCGCCCGTTGTTGCCCACATTGCGCAGCTTGATCGCATAGCGGTCGTACCACTCGATCACGCCTTCCAGATTGTCCCCATTCTCCAACACCACGACCATTCTTGTCTGGGCCTGAATTTGCTTCTGAAAATAGAACACCTCAGCGTGGGAACTGTCTTCCCGCGCGCCATTGTTTGAAACGCTCCTGGCCGTCAGTGCGGAGCCATGTCCATACAGTGCGGTCTGGCGTCCGGCAACGGCCCGCATCGAAAGACTGGGCCTCACCAGCCTCCGTTGGCCGGAAAAATCGTTTTCCGGTGCGTGTCTGGGCGGCGCAACGACAAGGGGAGCGGATTCGAGCAGCTTGGATTTGGCCAAAGGCATTGACAATTCCGGTCTGTTGTTAAATTTTCAGACACGCCACCGAGTGTTACCCCGGGCGGCGGGAAGTTCTGAAGAAAAAATGGTTCAGTTGATTGGATTCGATGTTAGCCGAAGTGGAAACATTTTCCAAGAAAAAGTTGTTTTGGTTTCCACAAACTGGTCGAGCGCGGCTCACCGCTGTTGCATTTGACCCGCCAGTGCGTCTAGAGAGAGGGAGCGCAGCAGGTTGCGCCGCAGGCCGGATTCCACTTCCCCGATGTGGCGGGCTGTGTGCTCAATCCATTCGAAGGAAACTTTTTCGGCAATTCGACGGAGTTCCGGCAGAATGTCGATATTGCGCGCCATCATACCCTGGCCAGCCTGCAGCAGCATAACGTCTTCCAGCAGGGTGTACAGCGCGCGCAGCAGGTCCTGAGTCTTTTGCTGTCCTTCCGCCCCCGCGCGGTAGCTTTCCGTCATACGGAACAGCGCGGAATGATCCGGTTCAACGGCGGCCCCGCGCAACATCATCAACGCGTCCTTGCGGCTGGCCATGTAATCCTCGGGGCTGAAGGAAAGTGCGCGTCCGATCGCTCCCTCGGTAAGGCGAGCGACCAATGCCCGGCGGTCAGCGTCCCACTCCCGGCGTCGTTCCGCCAGCAGAGATTCCATCCGATCTTCCGGGATGGGTTGCAACTGCATCTTGCCTGCGCGCGAACGGATGGTCGGCAGCAGGTCGGACGGATTTTCGGTCAGCAGAAGGAGATGCGCGTATTCCGGCGGTTCCTCCAATACTTTCAGGAGCGCATTCGCGGCCTCGTTCATAAAGATGCTTCTCGGAAAAATATAGATTTTCCGGCTGCCTTCTCCCGGCCTCCGCTGAATGTTTTGAATGAGGGAGCGCACCTGGCCTACCTTGACAAGGTTCTGCGGCGGATCGGGCGGCAGAACCAGGACGTCCGGATGTGTCTGGACCAGGATGCGCGTTTCCTTGCGGTCCACGTCCCGCAGGTCCTCGCGTGCCTGCACGGCTTCCGCAACCCGCGTTTCCAGGTCCAGCGAAGAGGCGATCAGGGTGCAGTTGTGGCAGGCATCACATGCGTCCGGCAGGCCGTCGTAGGTTTGCGGATTCGTGCAGTTCAGCGTTTGGGCGAGCGCAATCGCCAGCGTGTATTTGCCTGCGCCGCGCGGGCCTGTGAGCAAAATCGCATGGGCCAGTCGGTTGGACGCCACCGACTCCTGAAGCTGCCGAACTGTCTCCGGATTGCCGATAAAACTACGGAAGTTCACATGGAAGAGCCTAGCAGAAACGTCCCGGCGGCTACCGCCGTTCGGGAAGCATCCGCATGGGATATTTGGGTCGCAGCGTGATTTTGGGCTGCACATCGACAGTCTGTCCCGGCACCATGCGAAAGCGCCACCGTTGCGAGAGCGTAGCCAGGATCAGCACGCCCTCCATCCAGGCAAATGCCTCCCCAATGCACTGGCGCGAGCCACCGCCGAACGGGAAATAGGCGAACCGCGGACGGGCGGCCTTCTGCTCCGGCGTGAATCGCTCAGGATCGAAGCGCAGAGGGTCGGGATAATATTCCTCGCTCCGGTGCAGAATGTATTGGCTGAAGAAAAAGTAGGTGCCCGCTGGCAGCCGATAGGGGCCCAGCTCAATCGCCTGCGTGGATTGGCGTCCCATGGCCCACGCTGGCGGATAAAGGCGCATCGATTCCGCAAATACCATTTCGGTATAGCGAAGCTGCGGAATGTCCTGCAGGGCAGGCAGCCGGGCGCTCTCTCCTTTGCCGAGGAGCGCGTCGATTTCCTGTTCCATTCGCTCCGCAGCCGCTGGATTTTGCGAAAGCAGGTACCAGGTCCAGGTCAGTGCGTTTGCGACCGTCTCGTACCCGGCCAGGAAAATCGTGATCACTTCGTCGCGCAATTGGCGGTCACTCATGCTGGACTGCTCGGCGCTGCCCTCTTCATCGCGGCTTGCCAGCAGCATGGAGAGCAGGTCGCCGCGATCTACATTCACAGCACGCCGCTCCGCAATCATGCGGTAAACGATGGAATCCAGCCGGGCGCGGGCTTTCCGAAAGCGAATTAGCCCCGGCACAGGCAAATGGAGATAACTCTCCGCCCTGGGCAGAGCGACCAGGTAGTTATAAAGCCGCATGATGACGTTGACCTCGTCATTGATCTGCCGAATCTCCTGGGTCACATCCGTGGCAAACAATGTGCGCGCGACAATGGCGAGGGTCAGCTCCATCATGGCGGCGGCCATGTCGAAGTTCTCGCCTGGGTCCCAGCGGTCGCGCATGGCTGCGGCTCGCTCCACCATCATTTCCGCATAGCCCTGAATCCGCTGCCGATGAAATGCCGGGGCCGCAATGCGCCGCTGGCGCATGTGAAAATCACCCTCGCTGGTGATCAGGCCCTCTCCGAGCAGAATCTTCATTCGCTGCTGCGTCCGCTCTTTGATAAATGCCGGCGCCTGCGTCACAAGAATCTCCCGAATCAGCTCCGGGTCATTCACGAACACGATGTGGCTGGCACCAAGTTTGTAGTGGGACACCGGACCATACGTTTGGACAAGGTGCTCGAACAACAGAATCGGATTTCCAGGACGGAAGAATCGCGTGAAAAGATACGCCGGCAGGTTTCGCCGCAGGCCGGGCGGGAACCGGAACTCACCCACGGAGTGAATTGGTCTTTGTGGAGCCGTTTCTGAGGCGCTTGCAGGAGGAGCTTGACTGACCATGGGACGGGACGAGGTTTGCTTAAAACAGACGGCGAGGTCAACCGGAGAATTGAGCCAGCCGTTCTTCCACTACCTTCAGAATACGCTCTTGTATCGCTTCCACAGTAGCTTCTGCCGGTGTCTCGGCTTCGATGGCGACAACACGGGAAACCTCCCGCTGGGCGATCTCGCGGTATTTGGCGAAAGTTCGTTCGTAAAACGTCCGCTGCTCGGCTTCAAAGCGGTTCTCGTCCACTCCCTCGATCAACTGGTGAACATTTCTCCTTCGTGCGCGACTCAATGAGGAATCGATATCAGGCAGCAGCAGCAATGTGAGATCTGGCCAGCGATTGCCGCAAACTGCGCGATGCAATTCCAGGATGCGTTCGCTGCCGAGCGCGCGCCCACCCCCTTGATACGCTTCTGTCGAGTCCGTGAAACGGTCGCAAAGGACAATGTGACCCGAGGCAAGCGCAGGCTCAATGATCTGCTGGAGAGATTGAGCCCGATCGGCGAACATCAGCGCCATTTCCGCCAGCGGCGCAATGTTCTGCGTTTGCGAGTTCAATAACAAAGCACGAATCTGATCGCCGAGTTCCGTGCCGCCGGGCTGCCGCGTCACCGTAACGGGAAGGCCACGGGCCTGCAGTGTGCGCGCCAGCAGCCGTAGGTGCGTGGTTTTGCCGGATCCATCGAGTCCTTCAAAGGTGATAAAAAAACCACGCGGCATGGCGGGAGTGTATCACTGCGTTGGAATAGGTATCGAACTGCGCGGCGCCGTCCCGCGGGCTTTATATTTATGGCATGCCATCGCTCAGTGTGTTCCGGCGCGGTACTTCTCTGGCTGCATCGATCCTTTTATGGGCTGGCTGTTTCGCTGCGATTTCACCGGCCTCCGCAGCCGGCGGTCCAACGCTCGAGCGGATGCTCGGATATCCGTTCATTCCTGAAATCGCCGCTTCCAAAAACGGCCATCAATTCGCATGGGTCGAGAATGTGCGGGGTGTGCGCAACATCTGGTTGGCTTCGCCGGCAGATGCGGCACCGCGCCAGTTGACCCACTACACCCAGGATGACGGCCAGGAGATTACACAACTCACATTCTCGCCGGATGGGTCCAATCTGGTGTATGTGCGCGGTGGAGACCATGATGCCGACTGGCCGGTGAAGGGAAACCTTGCGCCGGATCCGGACAACAACCCGTCAGAGCCGAAAGTTACCATCTGGTCTGTCGCCCTCGCAAACACCACGAGCAACCCGGTTCAGGTCGCACAAGGAGATAGCCCGGCAATTTCGAGCGGCGGACAGCTCGCCTTTGTCAAAGATGGACAGATCTGGACCGTTGGCGTTCCCGGAGCCGCCGCCAGCCTGGGCCAGGCGCGCCGGCTCTTCTTCGATCGCGGAAAAGATAGCGCTCCCGTGTGGTCCCCGGATGGAACGCGCCTTGCTTTTGTAAGCGGACGCGGCGACCACAGCTTTGTTGGGGTGTATCGGTCCGCGCAGGAGCCGCTGCTCTACCTCGCTCCATCCACCAGCTTCGACACGCAACCGGTCTGGTCGCCCGATGGCGGTTCGATTGCATTTTTGCGGCAGCCCAGCCAGGGCAACATGCCGGAAAACTTCCTCGTGCAGCAGCCCCATCCATTCGCCTTATGGACGGCGGATTCGGCCTCCGGCGAAGGCCAACAGGTCTGGAGTTCGCCGGACACGCTGGAAGGCTCCCTGCCGGAGGTCGGCGCAACCGAGCCGCTGTTCTGGATGTCGGGCAACAAGCTGGTCTTCCTCGGCGAAATGGATGGTTGGCCGCATCTTTATGCGGTCGCGGCGACTGGCGGCCACGCGCGCCTGCTCACACCGGGCAACTTTATGGTGGAAGACGTGGTGCCCAGTCCAGACCACCGCGAGCTTATCTACTCAGCGAATGCCGGAAGTACGGCTGGCGATAACGATCGGCGTCACCTGTTTCGCGTCGCCGCCGATGGGTCTGCGCCGAAGGAGTTGACCAGCGGCGACACTCTGGAGTGGTCTCCGGTCGCGCTCGCAGCAGGCAAAGTCGCTTACATTACCGCAGGCGCCCGGCAGCCGCCTGCGGTTGCCGTTCTGCAGCGGGCAGGAGATGCCCATGTGCTGGACACCGGCGGCGCGAAGAACTACCCGGCCCGATCGCTGATCGTTCCCAGGCTGGTTCACTTCAAATCTCCCGACGGCCTCATGATTGAAGGACAGCTATTCCGCAGCGGGGCCGCAACCACAGACCAGCCCGGAATCGTCTTTGTGCATGGCGGCCCTCCCCGGCAGATGTTGCTGGGCTGGCATCCGATGGACTACTACAGCAATTCCTACGCGGTGAATCAATACCTTGCAGCCCATGGGTTCACCGTTCTGTCAGTCAACTATCGACTTGGTGTCGGCTATGGACGAGCCTTCCAGCACCCGGTGCATGCGGGGCCGGCAGGCGCGTCGGAATACCAGGACGTACTTGCAGGGGCGCGTTATCTGCAGAATGTCCGGGGCGTTGACGCCAGTCGCATCGGCATCTGGGGCGGTTCCTACGGTGGGTATCTCACCGGTCTTGCCCTTGCTCGAAACTCAGATGTGTTCAAGGCAGGCGTGGACTTTCACGGGATTTCCAACTGGGTTCCAGTTCTCGCCAAAGGCGGCGGTCTGCCTGACCACTGGTATCAGGCCAGCCCGCAATGGAAGCAGGCGATCGCGACAGCATTCGCCGCTTCCCCGGACGCCGATATCAAGAAATGGCGCTCGCCGGTCCTGCTGATTCAGGGTGACGACGACCGCAATGTGCCCTTTGATCAGACGGTCGAGTTGTCCTATCGTCTGCGCGAGCAGCACACACCCGTGGAGGA
>DAHVZT010000031.1 GCA_027323885.1 Acidobacteriaceae bacterium | reverse complement strand
CATTTCGCGCGACGAGTCGAACCGTTTCTTGAACCTGGCCTTTCTGCGCGACTTCCAGCGCAACGGTCCAAGCCTCTACCGAATCTGCCGGACTACGATGCAAGGCTGGATGCGGTACAAAAACGATGCCGATCCGCGAATTCGCGAGCGTTTCAAGTGGGAGGTCCGCTCCATCCAGACGGCTTACAGCGGTCTGTTGTGGGCGATGGAAAGGCAACTCCCCAGCAGCAATGCGGCGGTGAGCGAGCAGATCCGCGCGTTGCGAAAGGACATCGAATGCGAGTTCGGCACCCTCACCCGCGCGATGACCTGGGTCCTTGGGCCGCTGGTTCTCTGGACCAGCCGTCGCGAACAAAAGCGTCTCGCCAAGGGCAAGACGTACGAACCGAAGACCATTGTCGAACATCGCAACTGGATGCGGGACTGACAAGTG
The DNA here is from genome assembly GCA_027323885.1 of Acidobacteriaceae bacterium. Classification (GTDB taxonomy): domain Bacteria; phylum Acidobacteriota; class Terriglobia; order Terriglobales; family Acidobacteriaceae; genus JAKAAZ01. The sequence goes on along the minus strand of DAHVZT010000031.1, from coordinate 8,081 downwards.
TCGGTAGACGACCGTCATTTCGCCTCCATACTCCTATCAACGGCGGCGTGATCGGCGTCTAGTCTAAAGGACCTGAGCCCTCGCAAGTCAGACGGGCCAAAGCGGCCCTGAGCGAAGGCTGCGTCCGCAGCACTGCAGTCTCAGGAAACGCCGGTTCTTTCCGAGGGAAGTTAAGGATTCTGCCGGTCGGGCAGCAACGCATAGCCATTTTGGAGCTGGTTCTGGTTCTTCGTCAGTGTGCGTGCTCGTTCTTCTTCCTGCATCGCCTGCTGTTTCTTGCCCATCCGTGTGAGCACCATGGCGTAGAAACGGTGTGCTGCGGGATAATCCGGGGCCTGTACAACAGCCTGACTCAGATATCGTGCGGCTGACGCGTAGTCCTTTGCATGAAAGGCCAGGATTCCCATACCTGTGAGCGCGCCGCCATGTACCGGATCGCGCTGCAGCACCTTTTCGAAATCCTTCGTCGCCTCGACATTCTGGTGCCGGTCAAGCGCAATTTCGCCCAGTTCGTACCAGCTTTCTGTCTGGTGCGGCTGCAATGCGAGGGACCGCTCCAGTTCTCGCTTGGCTTCATCGTCGCGCATCATCATGTGCAATAAATGCCCCAGGCCATACCACGCGGAGGCATCGCCGGGCCGCATTCTTAAATAGGCGCGCAGGTCAGCTTCGGCCTGAGGCATTTTCTGTTCGTCCAGCTCAACGTGCGCCAGGGCATACAGGACTTCTGCATTGGATGGCGCAAACTGGTGCGCTTTTCTCAACGCCGCGTCCGCATCTCGAAAAATACGCATGGAGTCGGCCTGAATGCCGAAATCCATAAGAAGAATAGGATCGTTGGGAACATATTCCTTCGCGCGTAGCAGTGTGGCCAGGGCGGCATCCATTTTTCCTGCGTCGCGCTGCGAGAGCGCTTGCGCAATCGCCGCCTTTACCTCGCCTCTTCGCGCGGCCACATTAGCGGGGTCTGTTGTCAAAACCCTTTCAAAAGCCCGCATTGCGGCGCTGCTACCGGCGTCAGCAGCGTGCGCCTGAGCAGGATCGGGCCGCTCAGTTATTTGTGCTGCCTGGGAGCAGGCAGACACGAGCAACCCGAGCGAAAGCACGACGGCCGAGGCGGCGAGCATCATGGGGCGTGCTCAGCCGCCGTATTATGCGACAGCTTGGCGGTCAATGCGAACTCCTGCCGTGCGCGGGTCCGGTCACCAGCCTGGCGATACAGGCGAGCGAGTTGGTAGTGCACCTTGGGATCTGACGGATCCAGCGAAACCGCCTGCTCCAGTTCGTGCACACCTGCCGCGAGATTGCCGGTTGCGGCAAGAGCCCGCCCTAGCAGCAGGTGGCATTGAGCGCATTTCGGATTTGCCGCCACGGCAGACTTGAGTTGCGGAACGGCATCAGCGGCCCGATCTTGGCTTATTAGGAAAGTGCCGTAATTCAGATAGGGCCACTCGTCCGATCTTGCGACAGGTGTCTGGCGGTCAGGTTCAACTGAACCAGCAGACCGGCGCGCCAGATCCACTGCCTTTCGATATTGCGCTTCCGCTTCCGACGGTAGATTCTCAGCGTCGAGGGTAAGACCCAAATTCTCCAGCACCTTCACATTGTTGGGGAGCAGTGTGTTGGCGCGTTCCAGTGCGTTCTGCGCGTCTTTGAAGAGGTTTTGAGTGTAGTAACAGCGCCCCAGATCGTACCAGGCCTGCCCATTGTTTCGATCGAATTCCACCGTCTTTTTCAGCCAATGTATCGCGTCGGTGTAGTCGTTCAGCAAAACATAATCGAGGGCGACAACCCTCAAATCCGCGGGACTGGGGGTGTGTAGCTGGGCGGCTTGATTGAAGGATTGGATCGAATCTCTTGGCTTGTCTTCCTGCTGCTGCACCGCTCCCAATGCCACTAACGCTTCGAATGAATCTGGATGGTGGTTTAGATAGGCGTGAAGCGCGCTTTCCGCCTCTGGCAGACGAGATAGGTGAATCAATGCCATGGCCCTATAGAGCATCGCGTCGGTCTCGCCCGGCGCCCCCTCCTGCGGAGCCGTGGCCAGCAAAGACGCAGCCTGGGAGTATTGGTGCGCTTCGTAAGCGGCCATTCCCTGCTTGTAGGTCGCGCTCTGGGCGCCAACAACAGATGTGCAGGCAAAGAGCGTGATGCCGACGATCATGGTTTGGACCGCTCTCGCTTTTACGCGAACATTTCTCCGCATATAACACGATTTTTCGCGCTCAGCAAAATCCTGTCAATTTGATCCAGGCGCGAATTGCTGCGTTCCATGAGAAAGGAAGAGGAGCAGGAGCTGACATCCGCACCTGCCCCGGACACTGCGTATAACAACCGTTCAGAAGTTGACCTTGCCAGTTACCTGAATTGCCCGCGGAGCCTCCTGGCTAAAGGTCGGCACCCCGAAGAGAAAGTCGTTCGGATTGCTGTCCGGAGTGCCGAAGGAGTGCCGGTTCAGTGCATTCAGAATGTCGAACTTTAGCTCGAAATTCGTGGTCCCTCGTATGGCCAGCGTCTTCATTACACTGAAGTCCTCTTCATAGTATGGCGGCGTTCGCACGGTACCCGTGATGCGAGGCGTGTTGCCCAAGTGGTACGCTCCTCCATGGCGATAAAGCTCGAGGTTCTGGTCGACAAAGGCCGGTGCCGCGGGATTGGTCGCGTATGCCGGATTATTGACCGCACCGTTGAACATACTGTTCAACTCAGGATTGGTCCCCGAGCCGATTGCGAACGGATTGAGCGCTTTTTGCCCACCCCGCCGGTAAGCGGCGCTCGCAATATGTGAACCCGGAACGCGGTTGTATCGTATCGCGTTTTCCCATCCAGGAATACCACTGGCGCAGCAGAAGCCAAGAGGTTGTCCGTCCTGATACCGTTGAATTCCGCCCAGCTCCCATCCGCCGACAACCGCGTCGAGAAGACGGCCGTTGTTCAGGAAGGGCTTGCCTCGTCCAAACGGCAGGTCGTACAGGTAACTGATGACCAGCGTCTGAGGAATGTCCTGAATGCTGATCGACTTCTCCTGATGGAGATCCGCTGGATTCTGGACCTGCGGAATTCCAGGATTGGTGTTCGGCAGAATGCTGTCCGCATCGGTAATGTTCTTGGACCATGTGTAGGAAACCTGAAGCTCCACGCCATTTTTGAACTGATGCGCCAGCGTTGCCATCAATGCGTTGTAGCTGGAATGTCCTGGATTCTCAAGACAGCACCCTGAATCGATGAAATCGTATTGAGGGAAAGGCCGCAATGCCTGCTGCACCTGGACTCCATCGCCCCAAAGCTTGAAGTAGCCAGGGAAGGGTTCCTTGACGCCATACTTATTGCCGCGCAACGGACTGCTAAGTTCGTCGCCCAGGCTGATTTGATTCAAACCGATGTTATTGATGTTCTGCACATTCGCCTGCAGGTTTTGCCCGACGCTTCCCGTCCAACCCACCGTCATCACGAGGTCATGGGCAAGTTGCTGCTGCACCTGCAGGTCGAAGTTGGAAATCATGGCCGGACGCCCGGCGCGCCGTTCGATATAGGAGCCCGGCAGATAGGATCCGTTGAACTGACCGGGATCCAGGTTCGGCGGCTGCTTGAACGCCGGATACCCGTTATCGATTTGGAAGGATGGATCGAACCCGTTTTTCGATGGGAAGGTAGGATTGGATTTGTAGCCCGCATCCATCGCCCCCCCAAAATCGTCGTACTGCAGTGGCCCGTAGAGAATCCCGCCGCCGCCGCGAAGCACCGTTTTGTTATCCAGGAAGGCGGGTGTATAAGCAAAACCCAGGCGAGGTCCCAGGTCTTTGAACCAGGTGTCGGCCCATGCCGTGTTACATCCATGACACTTGGTGCCAAACACTAACGCGCCCGGAACGTTGTACTCCGGATCGATGGCCGTCTTGCTGAAGTTGGATGTATCGTTGAGCGCCTCGTGGCGCGGAACGTCGACGCTGTAGTTCAGTCCCAGGTTGAGGGTCAACTGTTGGTTCACCTGCCAGTTGTCCTGGATAAACCCGGAATAGTACCAGGAAATCCAGCGCGATTGATGGTAATAGAGGTTCTGACTTCCGCCGCAGGCATCCCCCAGCAACTCGCTGGCAAGTCCGTTACCCGACAAGGGCTGGTTTGGATCCGCAGCGGTCTGCCCGGTGCAGAAACCAATCTGCGGAGAATTTCCATTGATTGGCGAATACTGCTGATAACGAAGATCTACGCCGACCGTAACGTTGTGAGCTCCCTTTTCCCACGCCACGCTCTCGTCCAACCTCAGTCCGTTGTCGATGTTGTCGCCGTTGTTGGGCATTCCTTCCTGGTCCGTAAACCCGTTATCAACCACAGGGAAGTTGTCGGAAACGGCATTCCCAATGCCCAGCTGCTTCATCCAGTCGGTTCCGGTCAAGATGGGGACCGCGAAGTTCTTACTGTTGCTCCGGTTGGAGCCGAAAATGAAGTTGTTCAGCACCGTGGGAGTGAAGGAATAATCCCAGCCGATACGCCAGAAGTGCGTTTCAAAATCCTGCTTCCAGGTATTCGGATCGATGGGGTAGGGAAGGATTTGTGGCGTTCCGGCGATCCGGTTGTTGTCGCGCGAGCTGTAGGAACTCCAGAGCTTGCTCTTTTGAGTTATGTTGGCATCGATGCGGATGGTATCCGTCGTATTGGTGATCGGAGAAGCACTCGAGAACGAAAAATTGTTAAATACCTGATTGTTCGTAGGCGCGGGAAAATACGCCATGAGCGCTCTTGCGACACTGGAGAATCGTGTCAAGGGAATTTTATTGCCGGGGAATGCGGTGCGGCAAGGGATACTGGAGCCGTTTCCCAAGGTCACTACTCTCGTGGTTCGCGGATCGAAAATCTGCCCCTGGTAGATCGGGGTCCCGTCGCAGGGATTGGTACCGAGCACCTTATTGGTTTGGAAGATTGCGGGGTTGGAGAAGTCGCCGGCCTTCTCCTGCGCAGTTGGTACGGTGGTCTGGGTGGTCGCTCCCAGGTTGTAGCGCAACTGCTCCCAGCTAAAGAAGAAGAACAACTTATCGTGTCCGTTATAGACCTTGGGTATCCAAACCGGACCGCCCAGGGTAACGCCGTAGTCGTTCTTGCGGTCTACCGGCGTGGCGAATGTACTGCGACAGGCGGGAGTATCGTTTGCGCCGGTACAGGTAATGGCCTTGTATCCCCCGTTGAACCAGAGATTGGCGTCCAAAGCAGTGTTTCGCACCAGATCGTACACGTCGCCGTGGTACTGATTGGTGCCGCTTTTGGTGACGAAATTCTCAATGCCGCCCGTCGTACGCGAGTACTCCGCAGGCGGCATCGCCTGAGTGACCGTCAATTCGTTCAAGGCCTCGACCGAGGGCGCTTCTTCGTCGAATGAGGAACCATTTTCGCTGCGCTGCTGACTCAAGCCGTCGATCAAAACTTCATTTCCGAATGCCTGTCCGCCCGCAATTCGAGCGAAGAAGATACCGTTCGAATTGTTGTTTGCCGTGCCCGGTCCGGTGGTGCCGGGCAAGAGAAATTCAAAGGCCTCGGGCGAGCGAAATGCTCCCACGCCGCCCAGGGTAAGCGGCAGCTGGAGATATTCCTGATCAGTGATCGAACCGTTGATGTCGGAAGTCTGGGTTTCAAGGTGCGGACCGCTCGCATTCACAGTTACCGTCTGGGCTACGGTGCCCAGGCTCAGCTTTATGTTCAGGGAGGTGGTGATCTGCACGTCCACTCTGACACCGGTGGATAACGACTGCTGAAAGCCTGGAGCCGTTGCGTTCACAGTGTAGGAACCTAGCGGCAATTCCGGAAAGCGGTAGATACCGGCAGACGTTGCAACCGTCTGAAACTTTACCCCGGTCTTTTCGTTTATTGCCTCGATTTTGGCGCCGGGAACAACCGCTCCCACGTTGTCGAGTACCAGACCCGCTATGCCACCATAGACCGTCTGCGCTTTTGCCGGAAGAGACGATATGCACAGGCACGTCAGGAAGGACAATGCCCAGACCATCTGAAGTCGCTTCATTTTTGCCTCCGAATGCTTTCAATGCCTGTTGCACTGCTCCGATGTTGCGCAGCTCTACTATCTCGCTTGCGCTTTTCACTTCGGTCTTCGGTTCGAATGCCTGGCGGCGCCTTTTAAAACGTTTTCCTGAGGACGATAATAAAGGTTGCTCGCCTGTAGCCGCTTACATTCGGGGATCATAATAATCCGCCGCGCACCTCGGTTGTCAACATTTTTCTTGGAACGCGAACCAATCGTGACTTGCCCGACACCAGGGGATCTGCTGAGCAACTGGTTCGGGTACACAGGGCTTTCACCTTTTCCGGGACCGTCCCAACAAAATGGCCCGCGGTTATGCCGCATCGCCCTGACATAACCTGGGGCCGGAGTGGACAATCCGGGCGAGAAAAGGTTTTCTAGTAACCAGGGTTGATGCCCCGAAAAGCAGTCGGGCCTCGGGTTGCGCGCGGACCATTCAAACATCCGTGGCTTTAGCACGGGCAAGCTTTCAGCCCCGCACGCGCGGAGTCCAGGCGGGCCACTTTTTGCAAGCCCCTTTGCAATGCCTTACACTCCGAGGGTTTGAGTCCAATGGAGGTTCTATGCGGCGAAAGCAATGGATTGCAATCATTCTCTTATTCGCGGCGGCGACTCTGCTTCCGGGGAATGGGAGCGCTCAGATTGCCGAAGTTCAGAGTTCCCCGGCCACTGTGACTATGACAGTCGACGCAAACCGCGTGGCCCCTTATCGGCTGCCCCGCACGCTTTTTGGCACCTTTCTGGAGCCGATCGGCAATTCCACTTACAACGGACTCTGGGCTGAAATTCTTCAGAATCCCAGTTTTGAGGGCGGTCTGTGGGACACCGAGCATCTCGCCGCCATGCTGCGCATGGATCCGCAGCTCAATCGCGCTTCCCAGCTTGGACTTCCGATTCCTTGGGAGCCCCTCGATCCCACCGAAGGAAATCGCTACGAGGTGCATTCGGGGCATGCGGCGAACTCCTGGCGCTCGCTTGAAGTCATCGGGGTGCCGGGGAGAGCTACCGGAATTCGTCAGGAGGTCTACCTTTCCACGCAGCGCGAGCTGAGCTACAACGGCAGCCTTTTCGCAAAACACGTCGGTGGCGCGTCCAATCTCGATGTCGAGATTCGAAAGCGGAATGCACCGGAAATTTTGGCGCAAGCAACGATCCATGCGACTGGCGGCGAGTGGACGGAGTACAAGTTTTCGCTGACGCTTCCGAAGGACAAGCTGGCGCGGCTCGAGCCCGCGGATTTTGTCGTTCAAGTGACCGGAGACGAACGGGTCGATCTTGACAACGTCAATTTGTTTCCGGCCGATGCGATCGATGGCATGGATCCCGATGAAATCCAAATGGCCAAGGCGATGCATACGCCCTTGGTGCGGTTCGGAGGCAATTTCACTTCCGCATATCACTGGCAGGATGGTATCGGCCCCGAGGACAAGCGCGTCAGCATGCGAAACATTGCCTGGGGCATTCCGGAGTACAACACCTTCGGGACGGACGAGTTTCTAAAATTCTGCAAGTTGATCGGAGCTTCTCCCCAAATCGCATTGAACATGGGTAGCGGAACGCCCGAAGAAGCGGCCGCCTGGGTAAAGTATGTGAACCAGCACTTCGGAAACGGCAAAGGCGGCTTGCTATGGGAGCTGGGCAATGAGCTATGGGGGACGTGGAACCTGGGCTGGCCGACCGTTGCGCAACTGCCCGGACGGACGCTCGCATTCAGTCAGGCAATCCGAAAAGTTGATCCCAACGCGAAGCTTATTGCAACGGGAGGCGATATGGATTGGTTCCATGACTGGAATGCTGCGCAACTTTCCGACCCAGCCGATACATTCAATTATCTTTCGACCCACTTTGTGGTTACCACGGACCAGACGAAGCTACCCCATCCTTCGGCGGACTTTATCGCGCAGGCTACCTTTGCGCTGCCGGTGGAACTAGGCCGCAAGCTCCGCGAAGCGCAGGATCAGATCAACTCCACGCCGGCCTTCGCGAACAAGGCGCATCTTGCATTTACGGAGTGGCTCTATGTTGCGCACCGGACCGACGCTCCGAAATT
>DAHVZT010000022.1 GCA_027323885.1 Acidobacteriaceae bacterium | reverse complement strand
CTCCTTCAGCCAACGGGACAGCGAGCAAAAGTACCAGGCAGACGGCAATATGTGGTCGTAATAAAATCTCTGAGATTCTCATTTATTCTCGAAGCCTAACCAGCATTTTACGCCAGTCAGAATGAGATTATCCCCACAATTGACCTCAGGCTGCAGTTTCGGATTGGCCCTGGGCCGCAACATTCGCGTGCGCAGGACGAACCGGCATGACAGGAAAACGATGGAAACTATTCACCGCTTCCGCAGTGGTTTCGTAGATGTCGAAAAGGCGGCTCACACCCGTCATTTCCAGGATCGCTCCAGCTCCGGGAGGAAGAGCGGCGAGCTTTACATCTCCCTTGCACTTCATTGCTTCTTCCAGACAGCAAAGCAGCAGGTCGATGAAAGATCTGTCGTCCGGATTCACTTTGGAGCAGTCGAGCACCACACGAGGGCGGTCGACGTTCATGTGACTCTGGATTTCACGGAGAAAATTCCGGCGTTGTTTGGAATTTAGAACCTCAGGCAATTGCATCACGGCCACAGTGCGTATTTGTAATGTCATAATTTCCTTCCTTGCTCAAATAAGATGCATATTTTTGTTCGTGTGACGGGAAAATATTCACAAAATTTCTGAATAAAGTTCTGAATCGTTCCGGAGGATGGACACCTCCTCACGGCGTGCATCAGGCGCTCTCCAGCGAGCGCACCAGTTCAACCCTGGGATGCCGGCGGACACTATGCTTCAGAATGTTCCTCCCATAGCGCAGTAAAGTCGCAAAGTTCGTGGTATGCCAACAGCACTCGGTCATGTGGGGGGACAGGCCGCATAGAAAACGCAACCTATGCACTCTGCTTGGCGACGAGAGCATGGAGGCCAGCAGCCGGTGATTCCCGTCGAGGACCGTAAGTGGATCGTTCTCGCTGGTGCCTATAAGGATCACGTGGCCCAGGCCAGCCTCATTCTGGGCCAGGTCCTGGCTGATCTCCGAAATTTTCGTCACGAAGCGCGTATCGATGGAAGGCTCGCGGCTGCGCATGCGCGCCGCAATTTCCGTGATCGCATAATTGCCTCGTCCAATCTTTCTCCACTGGGCTCTTGGGAACACCCGGATCTGGTTTAAATTGCTCTCCGTAATTTCCATCTCGTACCATTCCGTGTCCGCGGGCAATTCCGTCCACAAGGCGCGGTGCCGCATGAAAAACAGAGCGCGCCGGGTTGCATTCTCAGCGGGATTGTGAAAATCCGGATGGTTCACCATGGCGCGCAAGCCTTCCTGATACTCGCGAAACACCACGTTGTGGAAATCACTCTTCAAGAATTGTCCGATCACTTCATCTTCAGAAACGCGGCGCACGAGCTTGACCGGCCGAAACGCGCCGCTGTACCGGGTCTTGTCCGTGTCCGTAAGGGAACTGAGCAGGAACGGCAGCGACACGAAAAGGAGGAGAACGATGAGAAGCACGAATTGGACCAGAATGACCTGCCGCAAGGAAGAATGGAACAGGCAAATTCCGGCTATCACCACACCGCTGAATACCAGTTGCGTCCAGCTGGAGTTGGCGATCTTGTAGGACATCTCATACGTGATGATCACTGCGCTCAACGAATAGACGACTGTTGTGATGGCGTACAGTCCCAGCAAATACGGAAGGCCATATTTCCCGGCGATGGTGAACTTCGCCCCAAAGAAAGCGGTCCAGATCTGAGCGGGCGCGAAGCGCAACGCGAGCGCCAACGCCGAACCGATGCTGAGCACCAGCAGGAGAGATGTCGCGATCACCGTCAGATCGCGTCTGTCTTCCTCGTCTGTCCCAGCCACAAGCGGGAACATACTGTTGACCACCGCCTGAGACAGTCCGAAGATCACCCGCCCGACCATCGCTACCGCTGCGTACAGGCCTGCGGCTTCCGCTACAAAGAAGTGCTTGACCAGAACGATGTCACAGTTGTTGATGAGCACCTGACCGGAGAAAAAGACCAGCGCCTGAGACATTTCCCGGGCCGCATGGCTCAACCGGAGCGGGCTTGGGAGCTTGCTCGTCAGTTGGGGCACGATGGCGAAATAGGCCACAGCGATGGCGGCGGAATTCGCTGCGATCACTCCAGGCACTCCAAAGCCCAGCCAGATCATGAGCAGCGATCCACCCAGCCGGACCACGCCTTCCAGGACAAGGTTGGCGGCGAGCCGGCGAAATCCGTACGCCCCCTGAATGTATCCCCGGCGGCTGCCCAGAGGGACGTAAAAGGCCACACCAACCGCGAGCAGAGCAACCAGGAGTGGACTGGGCAGGTTCAGGTAGCGCGCAATCGCCCCCTGAAACACCAGCAGACTCACGCCGACCAGAAAGCCGCATGCCCAGGCGCCGTGATGGAAAACCCGATAGCCCGCCGACTTCGTCTCGGGAGTCTTTTGTTGCGCCACCACCTTTGCGGAAATGATCTGGAAAGACAGAGTGACGGCGGACAGCAGGGTCAGCAGGGTATAAACGACAGTCGCGTCTCCAAAACCCTGAGGCCCTAAAAAGCGTGCGACGGCTACGTTGTAGGCAAAGTTCACCGCCGTCGCCAGCCCGGAGCCGGAGAGCAGAATCACGCTCCCGGAGAGAATTCGGGCCCGCAGCGATTTTGGTTTGTGAGTAGGAGTTTCCATTTAGTTTTTGAGTCTCCAGCAGCCCAACCAGGGGATCCGGTTTCGTCTTTCTGAGTTGATCGATCTTCCGGGAACATTCGAGGCGTGGTTTTGTTGCTCGCAGCAAAATATTTCGATGCGCCAAGCCGCTCTGTGGCTGCTCCCTTCCTCTTTAGTTGCTCCCCTATATACTCAGAGTAGCGACAACCTTCCCTGGATCATGTGCTTCCAATTGGTATCCCTATGCTTAGTCGTTTAGGCCTTGCTTTATTTTTTCTTCTTCTGCCGCACGGTTGCTCCGCACCTGGATCGCCTCAGCCGGTTCGACTGAAATATCCTGCCACCGGAAAGTCTCCGGAGCTTCTCGCCCTTTACGAGGGCTGGTTCGGCAATCCCAAGCATATTTCTGTCGGCTATTCTTCGCATGATCCCGCAGTGATACGCCGTCAGATCGAGCAGGCGAAGTCGATGGGAATCTCTGCGTTTGTGGTGGACTGGTACGGAGACCGAGACCGCTTTGTCGATCAAAGCTACGCTTTGATGCAGGTCGCCGCCAAAAAAAGGAAATTCCACGTCGCGATGATGTACGAAGAAACGACCGACGACGACGCGGCTACGGACGAAGTCATCGCCGACCTCACCATGTTCCATGATACCTATCTTTCGGAAAAATCGCCCGGGCATGAGGCCTACCTTACCTATGATGGCCGGCCGCTCATCTTTATTTTTCCCCAGGGTGTGCACACGGACTGGGACAAGGTGCGGACCGTCGTCAACCAGTGGAACCCGGCGCCGCTGCTCATTGAAGAAAGTCTTCCCAAGGAGCATGTGAATGCCTTTGACGGGTACTATGCCTGGATCAATCCCGGCCCCAAGGGCTGGCAGGCCGACGGCAGCGGCTGGGGAGAGGGGTACCTGAAAACTTTCTATGAAACCCTCACGTCGAAGTACCCGGATAAGATCATCGTGGGAGGCGCCTGGCCCGGTTTCGATGACAGCAAAGCATCCTGGAGCCTGAACCGCCATATGTCCTCGCGATGCGGGCAGACCTTCCAGGACACCTTCAATTTCTGGCGGAAATATGTAGTTCCCGATCAGGCGATTCCTTTCATGCTGATCGAAACGTGGAACGATTACGAGGAAGGATCGGCGATTGAAAAGGGCCTTCCGACCTGTGGAAAAGCGCCGGATCAACTGCGGCTCAACCAGCCGCAGCCGGGCACGGGAACGTCTCCGTCCAAGTAAGCCGGGCTGGGCGGCTCCTACTCCGCCGGGGAACACGGTCGGTTGCTGCGGCTCGCCCGGAACTGGCTGGTCACTCCTGCTCTTCGAGGGAAAGCGAAGCACATTGGACTTCGCGCCTGTTGTGGTCTCGACCTCCGCACGCGAGAGCGCGCGACCGCGTCTCCCGGCCCTCGGGCGTCGCCCGGTGGAGCACGAGAACATTTTGAGACCAAAGCAGGGAAGAAAGTCCGGCAAGGCAGTGCAACTCCTGACCGATCTTGTGCACGCGGAATGCCAAACCGGGCGGTTTTCGCCTGGGATCGCCGTCAGGGAACCATGTGCAGGAATTTGCACAGACGAGAGACCGGCGCGGGTTTGCACGTCAGATTGCCTCAAAAAAAGCACAGGTGAGCTGCTTGGTCAGCAACTCACCTGTTTCAGGTAATCAGGAGACAGACTTCCCCTTTACTGAATCGGCTGGACCGCTAGGCTGTTGACGCCGGCAATCGGGTACGGCGAACCGGCGATCGGGGTGGCCGCACCGTTTTTCACGCTGAAGCCGTATAGCTCGCTAGCCGAGGTACTGATTGCATAGAGGTGACCGGCATTGTCCCACTGGACCTCATGGATCGAGGTCGTCACGAGGGGAGCGCCAGGCATAGGAGTTAACGTGCCGTTGTGGAAGGTGAAGAGTTGCAATCCGTTCGCTCCACCTACTGCGAGATACGTGCCGGTGGGGTCGAAGCGATAGTCATTCACCACGCCAACAGTGTCAGTTGGGGAATTTGCCGCAGTGCTGACCTTGGTCAAGGTGCCGTTGCTGCTGTTGATCGTATAAACGTAAAACTGAGAAGGATAGCTCTGGGAAGGGTTAGGCCCGACCATCCATCCAATCACAAGATAAGACATCTTCCCGGCAACCGCCGCTCCATTTGGACAGCCAGCCACACTTGAGCTTGCGCCGGTGGAAAATCGCATCAGAGCGCCGCTGGAGGTTCGACTGTATCCATAGACACTGGAGCTTTGCTTGTAGCAGTCCGACCCGTAGGCATAGGTGTCGTTGCCGGTAAAGGAAAGGTATTTGTCCTCAGTAAAGCCGGAGGTCATATTGACGAAGTTCAGGCTGCCGCCCTGCTGGATGCTAAACGTCTGATAGTCCCAATTGGCATTGTCCCCGTACGGCGCAAGGTCGTAGAGAGACTGGCCGGTCTTGTCGAGGAAGAGCGTGGCGACCCCGCCGGCGTTCGGCGGATTGTCGTATTGCGCGGCATTTGTAACGGGCCCTGCGGTAAGCGCGCCACCTGCCCCAATGGAGTAGGCTTCGATGTTCTTCGCACCGCTCACGAACAGATAGCTGCTATTGGCTGCAACGCTGCCACCCCGCGAAGACATGTACGGCGAACCGGAAACTGGAGTCAGGGAGCCGTTGGCCGCCGCGTCGAACGCATAGATCTGACTCGTTCCGCTCGAACCGCCGCTTGCATAGACGTAAGCTGTATTGGAAGATCCGGAACCGCCCATAGTGCCGCCGCCGCCGTTATTGCCGGAACCGCCGTTATTTCCCGAGCCACCTCCCGTGTTGCCACCGCCGGGAGCTCCGCCGGTACCGCCGCAGCTTGTGCTAAAGCTCCAGGTATAAGGCTTCAGCATCATCCGGTTGGCCAGATCGCCAACCCCGTCGACCATGACCATAATGTTGCCCGTCGGCAGCGGCGCCTGACCTTGCCCTCAGAATGCGTACCCCATATGCGCTGGGGTTGAGGGGATAATCCCGTAGTCGTCGAGGTTGTGGGAGTGTGGGAATCGCGTAGCGATTTCCATACTTCCACAACCTGGTTTTCAGGCCGCTTCGAG
>DAHVZT010000021.1 GCA_027323885.1 Acidobacteriaceae bacterium | reverse complement strand
CTCGAAGCGGCCTGAAAACCAGGTTGTGGAAGTATGGAAATCGCTACGCGATTCCCACACTCCCACAACCTCGACGACTACGGGATTATCCCCTCAACCCCAGCGCATATGGGGTACGCATTCTGAGGGCAAGGTCAGGCGTTTCCGACCGCAGCCCGGATCGACTCCTCTTCCTGAGGAAAAGCATCTTCAGCCATTCAGTGCTCCTAAAGAACCGTTCGGACCAACTTCCACCTGGACCCAAAATTTGAGCCGGATCGAATTCTAGTCGAGCTCTGAATCTCTCCGAATTGACGACCAATTTGGTCCGAATTAGAATCAAGGCAATAGCCAGAGCGCTTCGCTGGACGTAAACCAATCTTCTTTTTCCGCAGCGGCGCACGCAAGGGCCCAGGAACAAACATGTTGCAGGCATTTGTCATTACATTGCGCGAAGGTGTCGAGGCATCTCTCATCGTCGGCATTGTCTTCGCATATCTGAACAAAATCGGGCGCGCCGACCTGAAGCGCACTGTAATGCAGGCCGTGGGCGCAGCGCTGTTTTGCAGCGTACTGGTCGCGGTGGTGCTGGCCCGGACCCAGTTCAACCAGGACATCTTTGAAGGCGCCGTTATGCTGGTTGCCGCCTTTTTCGTGATCAGCATGATCTGGTTCATGAACAGGACTGCCAAGGCGCTTAAAGGAAAGATCGAAAGCAGGATCGGCTCGCTGGCGGCGAATAGCTCACGGAGCGGCCTGTTCCTGTTCGTATTTCTGATGGTTCTGCGAGAGGGCGTCGAGACGGTGTTGATTCTTTCCGCCGTGTCACTGAACTCCACGGAATTGATGAGCTTTTTCGGCACCTTGCTGGGCGTCACTCTGGCTGTGGTTTTTGGGGTGCTGTTCGTCAAAGGCAGCGTACGGATCAACATCCAGAGGTTTTTCCGGGTCACCACGGTCATCCTGTACTTCGTGGCTTTTCAACTCCTTGTCTCCGGCCTGCATGAGCTGTCGGAGAACGGCATCCTTCCGTCAAGCCGGTTCGAAATGCGGGTCATCGGCCCAATTGTGCGCAATGACCTGTTCTTTTTTGTAACGATTCTTGCCCTGACTGGATTGATGGTTCTGTTCGAATACCGCAAGCGCATGAACCAGAGCACCTTAGCGCCGGAAGCAAACGCCGCGGAGCGGAGGAAGGCGGCCTCAATCGCCCGGAAAGAACGGCTCTGGATGACGGCGGTCTACACCTGTAGCTTCGTTTTTATTTTCCTGGTGACGGCGCAATTCATCTATGCGATGAGCACGACCGCTCTGTCCCCGGCGGCCCCTGTGACGCTTACAGGGTCTCAGGTGACTGTGCCCGCTTCCCAGATCGCAGAGGGCGCTCTCCAGCGCTACGTAGTGCGCGTAGGAGGGACCAATGTGCGTTTCCTGCTCTATCGCAAGCCGGATGGAACCATTGTGAGCGTAGCCGACGCGTGCCAGATATGCGGTCCGGTCGGCTTTTACAAGAGCGGAAATATGATTATCTGCAAAATGTGCGCGTCGCCTATCAATGGATCGTCCATGGGACAACCGGGGGGTTGCAATCCCATTCCGCTGCCCTCCAACACTGCCGGAGGCTACGTCATTATTCAAGCAAAGGCGCTGCAGGCGATGGTCCCGGAATTCTCCAAGTGACGCCGGATTGTGGCTCCTTGTTAAAGTAGAATCTTATGTTCTCACGCCTGATTCTGGAGAGCTTCTTACGCCAGCGGCGGCGCAAGCTGCTGGCAGCCCTTGCTATTTTGCTGGGCACCACCGCTGTAACCGCCATGCTCGCGATTGGCACCAGCGTGGGCGACAAGATCACCCGGGAGATGGCCGCTTACGGAGCCAATATTGTTGTCTACCCGGCAGCCGATGCCCTGGACGTGGAAATAGGCGGCGTGAATGTCCGGCCCGCCACGGCAGGCAGTTATCTCCGGGAGAACGAGCTCGCGAAAATCAAAAACATTTTCTGGCGCAACAATGTGGCCGATATCTCCCCTGAACTGCCGGTCACCGCATCCCTGACCTCCGGCCAGCGCACGGTGCAGGTTCCGGCGACGGGTTATTGGTTTCAGCACACATTGCACTCGACCGATCCGTCCAGCGGAGAATCCTGGACCATGGGAGCTCCCGCCTTGCATCCATGGTGGAAGCTCCGTGGAGCATGGCCGCGCGAAGGTTCCAGCGAAATTGCCGTGGGCAGCGAACTGGCGCGCCAGCTTCAGCTTCACATAGGAGACACGGTATTGGCCCAGGGCCAGCCGGTCCGGGTGGCCGGGATCGTCTCCAGCGGCGATGCGACAGACCGCACTCTGCTGGTCCCGCTCGGCCTGGCACAGCGCTGGATTGGTCATCCGGGCGCGGTGCGGCGCGTGTATGTCGGCGCACTGACCAAGCCGGAGGATGCTCTGGCGCGCAAAAATCCAGACAAGCTTTCGCCCAAGTTAAGAGACCGCTGGTATTGCTCGCCTTACGCCAACTCGATTGCGTACCAGATTCAGGAGGTCCTGCCCAACACGCGCGCGGAGCAGATCCGGCGTATCGCTCAAGGGGAAGGAACCATCCTGTCGCGCATCTCGGGCCTGATGCTGCTGGTGGCCTTGGCGGCCCTGGTAGCGGCGGGGCTTGCGGTTGGCGCCTCGATGACCACAGCCATTGTTGAGCGGCGCCAGGAAATTGGCCTGATGCGCGCGCTGGGGGCCACCCGCGTCATCATCGCAGGCCTGTTCTTTGTTGAGATTACGGTCCTTGCGGTGGCGGGCGGTGTAGCCGGGTACTTGCTTGGATCCGCATTGGCGCACCACATTGGCGACCAGGTTTTCGGCAGTCCGATCGCGTTCAACCCTGCGCTGCTGCCCGCTACGTTGCTGCTGTCCCTGGTGGTATCGCTTGCCGGGAGCGCCCCTTCCATTTGGCAGGCCACGCAAATGGAGCCAGCGACAGTTTTACGGGAGGAGGGATGAGCCAGAAGGGATTGTCCCTGCCCCTGCTGCTACGCCGCTCTCTTCTTCATCGGCGCGGACGCACCGCAGCCGAAATGATTGCGCTGACGGTCAGCGCCGCGGTTGCTACTGCCTTACTGACGCTGTATGCCTCGCTCGATCAAAAGCTGCATCACCAGTTTCGTGCATTCGGAGCGAACATTGTCGTCACCGGGCAATCTTCCGCAGGAAATGCAGGGCTCCCGGCGAATGCTCTCGAGATCGCTCGCAATACGGCTGGATCGGACGCCCGGGTTGTTCCCTTTGTCTATGCAGTCGCGCAGACACAAAGCGGCGCTCCCATTGTGGTGGCTGGAACCGACATGGCAGCGGTGCGGCAGATGAACTCATGGTGGCAGGTCAGCCATTGGCCGGAAACCCGCAATAGTGCTGGGACCGGCGGCCCGGTGGAGGTGCTTACCGGCGTGCGTGCCGCGCAAGCGCTGGGGAGCGACCGCTTCGAGCTGGTGTACAACGGCAAAGTCTTGTCCGCGCAAACAGCGGGAACGCTGCGTTCAGGCGACGCCGACGACAGCCGTGTTTACCTCCCGTTGGATATTTTCGAGAAGTGGACCGGATTGACGCCCACCACACTGGAGATCCAGGCGGCAGGCAGCGCGCAGCATGTCCAGACTGTTCTGCAGCGGTTGCGGCGGGCGTTGCCGGGAACTGAAATCCACGCCGTGCATCAATTGGTGGAAGCGGAATCCAACGTAGTCTCTCGCACCCGCTCTCTTATGTTAAGTTCGCTTGTGTTGATCGCAATGACGGTGGCCGTCTCCGTTCTGGCAACGCTGACCGCGTCAGTTTTCGAGCGCCGGCGGGACTTTGCCGTCATGAAGGCGCTCGGAGCGGCCCAGCATCGCGTGATTGTGATCTTCCTGGCCGAGACAGTGCTTCTGGCGCTGTTGGCGCTCGTTTGCGGATACGTTCTTGGCTGCGGCATCGCGGACTTGATCGGGGAATGGAACTTCCACACCAGCATCGCTCCCGTTTGGCGCGTGCTGCCACAGGTGGCGCTCCTCAATGTAGTTGTTGCGCTGCTTGCAGCCGCGATTCCTATGCGGCTGCTTCGGCGGCTGGATCCCGCCACACTTCTACGGGGAGAGTAATGGACGAGTCACAAGAACCGATCGATTCGGCACAGGACACGATCATCGAACTTCGCGAAGCGACGAGACAGTATAAGGGCCGCGCGGGAGAAGTGAGGGCGCTCGACTCAGTGTCTCTTTCCGTGCGCCGCGGGGAGTGGCTGGCCATTACCGGTCCCTCTGGCTCCGGCAAGTCGACACTGGTGAACCTGCTCGGCTGTCTGGACCGAGCAGACTCAGGCTCGGTATGGATTGCCGGTAAAGATGTGCATACCCTCTCGCGCCAGGAACTCGATCAGTTTCGAGCCGAGACTGTGGGATTCATCTTCCAGCAATTTCATCTGATTCCCTACCTGACGGCCCTGGAGAACGTGATGCTCGCGCAATATTTTCATAGCATCACAGACCGCGAGGAAGCGCTGGCTTCCCTCCGGCGTGTAGGGCTGGAGGATCGCGCAGCCCATCTACCCAGTGAGCTTTCCGGAGGAGAGCAGCAGCGTGTCTGCATCGCGCGCGCGCTGATCAATCAGCCGCCGGTCTTGCTCGCGGATGAACCTACGGGCAACCTGGATGCTGCCAACCAGGAAATCGTTACCGGATTGCTGCGCTCCCTGAATCAGATGGGACACACCATCCTGATGGTCACCCACGATCCCGCGATGGCGCAGATGGCAGATCGCATCGTGGAACTGCAGCACGGCCGCATTGTTGCGGAACGTAAGCTTACCGCGACGTCACCAGTCTAGTCTGCGATTCTCTACTTCCCTTTCGTCTTGCTGAGAACGTTTTCGACGTTCGTCTTATCGACCAGCGACACCCCTGTATCTACGAACGCGGGAAATGGCGCAAACGGGTCAAAGCTGTAATTGATCGCCATGTTCTTGACCGGATAGTGATGCACGTCATCCAGACCTTTCAGTCCGTACAGCGCCATCGTGTAGGGCTTTTGTGACAGAGTGGCGTCGATGATGCCTTCCTTCACTAAATTGAGGGTTGCAGGATCCACATCCATGGCTACCAGCGTTCTTCCCGTAACATGACTGCGCCGCATGGCTTCGGCGACATCTTTCCCGGCAGAGGCTTCCAGGCACACCAGGGCATCAATCTTGTTTTTGCCGGTGCGTGCCAGATACTCTTCCGCCTTGTCCATCGCACTGCCGGAATTGCCCTTCATATCAAAAATTTCCACAACATTGATTGCGGGGAATTTTGAAAATGCATCCTCATATCCCTTCAAACGCTCGTCCAGGTTTGGCTGACCCGGCATTGAGAAGAACACCACGTTGCCTCGGCCATTCAACTGACGAGCTACCCGAGCACCTCCGATTCTGCCGGCCTGCAGATTGTTGGTTCCTATGAAATAGAGACGGTGACTGTCGGGCGCATCGGAGTCGATCGTAATCACAGGAATACCGGAGGACACTGCAGAGTCGATCTCGGGAGTCATCAGGTTTGCGTCCGCGACGGAGACCAGAATTCCCGCGGGCTTTTTCGCTACGGCGGCACGAAATGCCTGAACTTCTGCCTGCGGGTCGAAAGTGGAAGGCCCATCCATCTCCGCCGTTACACCGTATTCCGTTGCGGCCTTCTGCAGTCCGTCATTTGCGGTCTGCCAATATGGCAGGTCAACGTTGTTGGCTATCAGAAAATACTTTTCAGATTTCTGATGGCGATCGCACCCGGTCATCAGGCCCAAAGCCGCCACGGCACAGAACAGAACAGTTCGCCTACTCAGCACTTTCATGACAGACCTCCCTCGCATCTCCGGTTGAACCGGGTTGGATATAGAACGTTCTCTGCGCAAAATCTCGCTACCTCAAAGAACGTCGAATTATACTCCGACAGACAAGTGGCGCGACAGAGATGTTGCGGGCCTTAAGTTGCGGGCCGGATGGCCGAAGAATCCCAGGCGGTTTTCAAGAGGGTTTGGGCCGGACATTTCGCGGCTCGGCGCATCCAATTCACTCGATGAGCAGCGATTCGCCACAGCCGAATATGGTCGCGGAAGAGAACACGCGGCGCTTTACGCCGCTTTTCTGGGCAATGGTGGTGCTGACCGGCGTTGGCACCGGACTGGGCGGCGCGGGACTCATGTGGGTTCTGCACACCGTCCAGCACATCTTCTGGCAGTACAAGACCGGGGACTTCCTGACTGCCGTGGACCATTCCTCGGACCGGCATCGTGTTCTTGTGCTGGCGATCGGCGGCGCCGTTGCCGGCATCGGACTGCTCATTCGCAAGTACGTGATCGGCGGCCACGGCGGGGGAGTTGCAGAATCGATCTGGTTCGAGGAGGGAAGATTTCCTTTCATCCGAACCACCTTCAGCGCCGTGTTATCTGTCGTCATCGTCGGACTTGGAGCCTCCCTGGGACGCGAAGGAGCGCCCAAGGAGGTGGGCGCGGCAATCGCCAGCAAACTCGCGGACTGGTTCCGCCTCAGCCATCCGCAGAGACGCCTGCTGGCAGCCTGTGGGGCCGGAGCTGGAATGGGGGCCGTCTACAATGTGCCTTTAGGCGGGGCGCTGTTCGCCATGGAGGTGCTGCTCGGCACTCTGGCGTTCCCGATGGTTCTGCCCGCTGTGATCACGTCCCTGATCGCCACGGCCATTTCCTGGATTTACCTGCCCACCCAAGCGACCTATGTGGTTTCTTCGTTCCACATCCACGCCTCGGAGATTTTTTGGGCGCTGATTTTTGGCCCGATCGCGGGCGTGGCTTCTGTGATCTACGTGCGCGCCATCGTTTGGGCGGACCGGGCAAAGCCGGAAGGCTGGCGAATGCTGGTGGGGCCAGTCGTCGTGTTCACCGTTCTTGGAGTGGTGGCCATCCATTATCCGCAGCTTTTGGGCAATGGCAAGGACACCGCCCAGCTCGCCTTCAAGAACATCCTCGATTGGAAGCTCTTGTTCGCTTTGATGGTCCTGAAGCTTGCCGCAACCGCGGGCTGTCTGCGCAGCGGCGCGCCGGGCGGTCTGTTTACTCCTACTGTCACGTTTGGAGCGCTGCTGGGTGGTTTGTGCGGCCATTTCTGGTCACATTTCCCTTGGGCGGTCCATTCTGGCTCCTACGCGATTATCGGGGCCGGTGCCGTACTGGCGGCCACCACCCAGGGACCTGTATCCGCCATCGTTCTCGTGATCGAGCTGACGTATCACATCAACGGAGTGATGGTTCCCCTGATGCTGGCTGTTGCGGGCGCCACCATCACAGCAAGCCGGCTTGAAACACGTTCCATTTACAGCGCAAAGGTTCGCCTGGGAAAATCGGCCGCGGAAAAAGAAGCGCCGTTGCCCGTGGAAGGCAGCATCCATTCTCTCCTGATTCGAGACTTTGCAGTTGTTTCCGCAGCCGACCACTACTCCGCTGTTGTCAAGGCCCTGCTTAGCACCCATTCGCCCGTCGTTTATGTCCTGAATGACAAGGGAAAATACGCAGGAGTGGTCTCAACCGAACACGCGGTCGATCCCACAATTGAAGGTCCGCTGGATATGGTTACAGCTTCGGATCTGGCGGAGGATCTGCCGCCGCTTACGACGGACGCATCGAGGCTCGACGCCATCAATGCACTCGCTCACTCTAAAGCCAGCGAGTTGCCGGTGATCAGCCGGGAGACTGGCCACCTGGCGGGTATCGTCAGAAAACAGCAGCAAGCAACAGAAAGCCGGTGAGCGAACCCACCGGCTGATTTTTCTAGCTGAATTGGATGTTAACGGCCTCCATGACCGCCGCCGCCCCCGCCATGTCCGCCGCCACCTCCGCGTCCGCCAAAGCCGCCGCCGCCCCCGCGTCCACCGAAGCCACCACCGTGAGAGCCAAACCCGCCACCACCGTGAATGGCGGAATGGGTACCTCCGAAGGCGCCATGGGAACCGAAGGACGTGTGCTGTCCAAAGGCACCGCGATTACCGAAGGAACCCCGGTTCGTTGTTCCGAACGGATGCCCTGCATAGTCCGCGCGCGCGACATTGTACGTTCCCGAACGTCCGGGACGAGCGTTCCCGGCTCCTCGATAGCCCCCGGCGCGAGAGCCGTTCCGGCCCAGACCGGCGCCCTGCCGCGCTCCGCCGAACGAGCCGCGCGGAATGGCGCCTGTACGCTGAAGCATCACGTTGCGAATTCCTCCGGCTCCCCGGAAGGCATGCGCTGGATAGTTGTTGTACAGAGCGGCATTGCGTGCTGGTACATGCACCCCAGCCAGAACGGGGCTGAGTGGAGCGATTCTGGTTCCGTTGAAGTTGATAGGACGTGGAGCACTGCCCGGCGTCAGGGCACCTGTGCTGCCATGGATAGCGCCTGGATGCGTGGATGCGGTCAGGACATTGGCCCCGTGATTCCCCGACGGGGTGATCGTTCCAGCTTTCGTTCCCCGAATCGGAGGAGCGGGTGCGCGATATCCCGGAGGGCCACCATACACATTGGTTATCCCGCCATAGCCATAGCCGCCGCCGTAACCATAGCCATAGCCCATTCCATATCCCATGCCATAGCCCATTCCCATGCCATAGCCCATACCCATCATGCCCATGCCCATGGCGCCCGGCATCCAGCCCCAGCCGAATCCGCCTATGTAGGACCACAGACCATAATGAAAGGGCAGCCAACCCCAGCTATAGCCGGAAATCCAGGAGGCGCCCAGACCACCGCCCATGTCCGCCCACATCCCATTCCCGTAGGGGTCGAATCCCGGGCCAATGCCGTTCGGCTGCCAAACCATTCCGTAGCCCGGAAGCGGATACCAGCCTCCTGCATTGTCCAGATCGCTCCACCCATAGCCGATCAAGCTTCCCATGGGCGCGCCACCGCCGCCCTGCTGCTTGCGCGCGGGCGTCTGGTTCTGTGCTTCCTGCGCTGCCTCCTCATCGCGCTGATCGTTCCACTGATCGAAGCCGTTGGGGGTGATCCCTTGAGCGATGGTGTATTTGGAATTCCCGGAAGGCTGGAAATGAATCGTCTGCCCCTGATGCACCTCGGCAAGATAATCCGATGCGCCCTGTACCTGCACGCCACCGTCGATCACGGCCAGCTCAGGATTGCTGCCCATCATCACGCGAAACGTCGAATTGGTGGTAGGGATGACTTTTCGCCCGGCGAAGATCACCTTGTAGGGCGTTTTAGGATCGCTGCGGAGCTCATAGTAAATCAACCCGGATAGCTGTTCCACGGTGGTGTCCAGCGTATCGCCGGGAGCGACGCTCAATTTGGAAATGTTCAGCGAACTGTTCGGCGTGATCCGGGCAACGCTTCCATCCTCAAACTCGATCTCTGCCCTGCCATCGGCGGCCGTCTGGATGCGGACTCCCTGCGTAATCGGCATGTTCATTACGGCCTGGGAGAATTCCGTCTGATTGCCGCGCAGAATCTGCACCGTGCCTTCCACATCGCTGAGGCGCACAGCGCGAATGACCGGGTGCGATGCATCTTTGGCCGATGACGAGCCGTCAGGTTGCTGTTGGGCGGTGCTTGGTGTGCTCGCTGAGCTGGCTGGAAGCGCGGAGCCATCGGCCTGCGCCGCGATCTGGCCAAAAGAAAAATTGGAAAACAGCAGGAAAGTCGCGGCCACTGCTACTCCGGCGAAGTGTTTCCTCGCGGGATGCAATCGTAACGGACTGCCGGCTCCCGGCTGCGGCGTTGTTTTTTTCAACTCACTGGAGCGGTTCGCCCCATTGTGAAACTTCGGCATGGCCTACTCCTGGATAACCTTATTTGACCATGTTTCAGATGCATTCGTGAGCTATTCGGACGCTAATTCGGCCCCAACCCCGATTACCGCCTGGAATCCCGCTGGGCGATGCCGGTTTGCTCATGATGCATATGGCAGATGGCAATGGCAAGCGCATCCGAAGCATCGAGAGTTTCTGTCGGAGCAGCTAATCGGAGCAGCCGAGTCACCATAAACTGCACCTGCCGCTTGTCCGCCATGCCGTAGCCCGAGACGGCAGACTTCACCGCCAGCGGCGCATACTCCGCGACGGGGAGCTTGCAGGTGGCCGCAGCCAGGAGCGCCACACCGCGCACCTGCCCGAGCTTGAGAGCGGTCTTGGAGTTTGCGGCATGGAACACCTCTTCTACGGCGACCACGTCGGGGCTATGCTCAGCCATCAGGGCCATCAGCCTGCTGTACACGACAGTAAGGCGGTGCGGCAGGCTGTCTCGCTTCAGGAGATGGATTGCGCCGTGCGTGACGGCCCGCAACTCGCACTGGGCGTCCGTCTCGACGAAGCCGTACCCGGTCCATTCCGTGCCACAGTCAATTCCCATCACTCGCATGCTGGTGTGCCGATTTCCCTTAGCGCGAAATACCCTCAAGCGGCGAGGAAGCTGTGGCGTACAGCCTGCGCGGCATGCGGCCCGCGCGGTACGCCTGGCGCCCGGCTAACACAGCGTGCTGCATGGCCTCAGCCATCAGCACCGGGTCCTCCGCATTGGCAATGCCGGAGTTCATCAGCACCGCGTCCGCGCCAAGTTCCATAGCAAGAGCCGCGTCCGATGCTGTCCCCACACCCGCGTCAACAATCAGCGGAACTTCTGTGATGAGTTCGCGCAGGATGCGCAGATTGGTCGCGTTCTGGATACCGAGGCCGCTCCCGATCGGTGCGCCCAACGGCATGACAGCAGCCGCGCCAGCATCGATCAGGCGTTTGGCAACCACGATGTCGTCCGAGGTATATGGCAGAACCGTGAATCCTTCCTTCACCAGAACGCGGGTCGCCTCCACGGTAGCGAGAACATCGGGATAGAGCGTCCGCTGGTCGCCGATGACTTCAATCTTTACCCAATCCGACAGGCCTACTTCCCGCCCCAGGCGAGCCGCGCGAATGGCCTCCTCGGCGGTATAGCAGCCAGCGGTATTCGGCAGCAGAAAATACCGCTGAGGGTCGATAAAGTCGAGCAGGCTCTCTTTGCTGCGGTCCAGGTTCACGCGGCGAACCGCGACTGTGACCATCTCCGCACCGGAGGCTTCAATGGCCCGCTGCGTCTCCGCTCCGTCTTTGTACTTCCCCGTGCCAACGATCAGCCGCGACTGGAAGGCTTTGCCTGCGATAACGAGAGGTTCCATGAAGCCTATTGTAAGACGGAGCCGGAAGGGCGGCTGAAATATTGCACGTCTGATTCAGGTCTGAAATTTAGGTCTGAAAAACCGACGGCCCGCCATTCACGATGGAATGGCGGGCCGTGGCCGGTGAGTGGTTAGATTGACCGGAGGCGTCCACGCAAATGGGCCTCGACGATGAAAATGCGACCGTCAGGACTGGCGAAGAACGCCTAAGCCCCAGTCACCTCACGTGATGTGCTGCTACTACAACCTTCAATATTTTTCATTCTTTTGGATCGCCCTCCTTTCCCGTGTATCTCCAGTTTCTCGCCAGCAAGTTGTAACGTCAAGTCGTTGCGCCCATCCGTTCTCCAGCGCAAGTCGCCAAGCTTGTTTGCTCGCAAAAAGTTTTCTCCCACATCTGGCGGTCGCGTGTGGCTGGAGATCGATTGCGATCCAAAACGTATTACTATCTCTACTAGCCGGATCAATACGGACCTGGCGTAACGTCATCCAAATAACCTATGGCCAAGTTAACTATTCGCGATCTTTCCCTTGAGCATAAGCACGTATTGATTCGAGTCGACTTCAACGTTCCACTTTCTGAAGACGGAACTCAGATCACGGACGACACCCGTATTCGCGAGACATTGCCGACGCTTGAATACGCTCTTCGCCACCGCGCCAAAGTGATCCTTGCTTCCCACCTTGGCCGCCCCAAAGGCAAGCCCAATCCCACCATGAGCCTTCGCCCCGTCGTGGACCGTCTGCGTCAACTTCTGGACGCTCATCTTGGACAATCGGTCAATGTTGGATTTTCCCCGGACTGCGTCGGCGAGACTGCGGAGGAAACAGCCCGCATGTTGGAATCGGGTCAGGTCCTGCTGCTCGAAAATCTGAGGTTCCATGCCGGGGAGGAAAAAAACGACCCTGCGTTCGCAAAGCAGTTGGCGAAACTTTGCGATCTCTATGTGAATGACGCGTTCGGCAGCGCGCACCGTGCCCACGCCTCAACTGAAGGAATTACCCATTTTGTCGCGCAGTCCGCAGCCGGACTCCTGTTGGAAAAGGAACTCAATTATCTCGGCAAGGCGCTGCATGATCCAAACAAGCCATTCGTGGCCATTCTCGGCGGAGCCAAGGTCTCGGACAAGATCGAAGTGATCCAAAATCTGCTTGGTAAAGTGGACGCGCTGCTGATTGGCGGCGGCATGGCCTACACCTTCCTGAAGGCCAAAGGACAGGACGTGGGAAAGTCTCTGCTGGAGGCCGACAAACTCGACGTTGCGCGCGCGGCTATGGAAACAGCCGCTCAGCGCGGCGTTCGCTTCCTTCTGCCGGTCGATCACGTGCTGGCCGATCGATTCGCCCCCGATGCGCACACCCAGACGTTTGCCGGCGACGGAGCCTTCCCCGCTGACTGGATGGCGCTCGATATCGGTCCAAAGACGATCGGCATGTTCGTGGAAGAGATATCTCGCGCGCGCACAATCGTATGGAACGGGCCTATGGGCGTGTTTGAAATGCCGGCCTTTGCCCATGGCACCATGCAGGTGGCGCAGGCTGTCGCGGACAATGTTCTTGCCACTTCGATTGTGGGCGGCGGAGACTCCGTAGCAGCTGTGCAAGCAGCAGGAGTTGCCGAGAAGATCACTCATATCTCGACCGGCGGGGGTGCATCGCTGGAATTCCTGGAAGGAAAGAAATTACCGGGCGTTGAAGCCCTGACGGAGCGTACCGCTTGACGACTCGCCACCCTGAACTGTCCAGAAAGCCCGTAATCGCCGCCAATTGGAAGATGTACAAGAATCCGAAGCAGGCGAAGGAATTTATCACAGCTTTTTTGCCCCTGGTGCATGGCCATAACCGCGATGAAATCGTGCTGTGCCCGCCTTTCGTCGATCTCGCCGTCGCGGTGGAGGCCACCCACGGCAGCAACGTTCATATCGGCGGCCAGAATATGCATTGGCAGGAGGAAGGCGCGTTTACCGGTGAAATCTCGGCTGCGATGCTTGCCGCGGTTGGCTGTACGTACGTCATTCTCGGCCACTCGGAACGGCGACAGTTCTTCGGGGAGACGGATGAATCCGTCAATCGCAAGCTCCAGGCAGCCCTCCATGCCAAACTGACGCCGATATTCTGCGTGGGAGAACTGTTGGCGGAGCGCGAAGCCAACAAAACGGAAGAGGTCCTGGTTCGCCAGACCGCGCGTGGACTGGCGAACATCGCTCCGGAGTCAGCGCGCAGAATCGTCGTCGCGTACGAGCCGGTATGGGCCATCGGTACAGGACGAACAGCGACCCCTGAAATGGCGGCGGAAGCGCATCTTGTAATTCGCAGTCAGGTGGCCAGTTCGCTGGGCCGCGAAATTGCGGAAGGAATGCGCATCCTGTATGGCGGCAGCGTCAAGCCCGAGAATGCCACAAGCCTGCTCAATCAGCCTGAGATCGATGGCGCGCTCGTCGGCGGGGCCAGTCTGGATCCGCAGTCCTTCGCCAAAATTGTGCAGTACACATCCCGTTAATGACCTCAGGATCTCGTAAGCTCATGCCTCTTCGCGCCGTTATTTTTGACTATGGCCTGGTCCTCTCAGGTCCCGCCGAACCCTCTGCAAAAGCGCGCCTGCTGCAATTGACCGGTCTTCCAGAGGAAGTGTTCGATCAGCACTATTGGAAGTATCGTCTGGACTACGATCGCGGCACGTTGAACGGTCCCAGATATTGGCAGGCCATTGCGCGGGATACGGGAATGTTGTTGTCGCCGGACCAGGTCTCCGCAATTGTCGAGCAGGACGTTCTGCTCTGGGCGAGTTTGAATCCACTCATGCTGGAATGGGCTTCGCTGGTGCAGGCATCCGGTCTTAAGACTGGCATTCTCTCCAACATGGGCGAGGAATTGCTCGCCCATATGCGGGAAAACTTCGACTGGCTGAAAACTTTCGACCACCACACCTGGTCATGCGAACTGAATGTGGTCAAGCCAGAAGCCGAGATCTACACCCATACGCTGCACGCTTTAGGCGTGGCTCCCCACGAAGCGCTGTTTTTGGATGACAAAATTGAGAATGTGGAGGGCGCGCGTCGCGTCGGACTGCACGCCCTGGTATTTACCGGAGTGGAAGCACTGGCTCAACAGCTCCAGACCTTCCCCTGGGCGAAGGAACTGCCTCCGCTACCCATTGGCGCGATTTCGCGCTAGTCCTTGACCCGTACCGTCGGGGTCACAGACATCCCTGGGCGAAGCAGCTGGTCCGAATCCTCGTTTGGATTGGTGAAATCCAGCCGAACGGGGATGCGCTGCACCACCTTGACGTAATTCCCTGTCGCGTTTT
Source organism: Acidobacteriaceae bacterium (assembly GCA_027323885.1). Classification (GTDB taxonomy): domain Bacteria; phylum Acidobacteriota; class Terriglobia; order Terriglobales; family Acidobacteriaceae; genus JAKAAZ01. The sequence continues at coordinate 6,824 of DAHVZT010000021.1, read as the reverse complement.
CCGGCGGAAACAGGCTGAGCATGGATCCGGTCGCGCCGCCGATTTCAGTCACCTTGGCGTGATACACGCGCCCCCCGTAGGCGTCTACCTTCACCGTGGCGGGCTGGCCGATTCGCATGTGGTCGAGCTGCGTTTCTTTGAAGTTCGCCGTGATCCACAAATGGGTTAGAGGGATGAGCGTCATCATCGTCTGCCCGGCGCTTACGTTCTGGCCAACCTGCGCCGTGCGCTTATTCACAATCCCGGCATCGGGAGCAATGATCTTCGTGTAACTCAGGTTGAGCCGGTCGGCTTCCAGTTCCGCTTCTGCGGCTTGCACTTCCGCTGCCGCCGCATCGGCCTTGGCCTTCTGCGCCGCGATCTGCTTGGGACCGGTGCCTGCGGAATTGTAAGCGGCCCGCGCGGAGGCGAGTTTATCGTTGGCAACGCGGACCTGCTCTTTGGCGGCTGAGAGGTTTGCCTGCGCCTGGGCGAGTTGCGCTTTCTTGGTTGCCGCGATCGCTACAATGGCATCGAATTGCTGACGGGAAACAACATCTCGTTTGACCAGCGGAGTATAGCGCTGCAGGTCAAGCTGTGCCTTTGTATTGTCTGCCTCCGCTGCGAGCACCTCCGCCTGCGCGGCATCCAGTTGCTTCTCTGATTGCGCAATCGTCGACAGCGCGGCACGCACGTCCGCGCTGGCCCCGCTCAAGGTTGCGCCCGTGGATACCGTTGTAATCGGCACATTCGCCAATGCCGCTTCATAGTTGGCTTTGGCCGTCGCAAGCTTCGCTTCCGCGGCGTCCAGCGCGGCCTGCGCGTCGCGCGGATCGATCTCAACCAGAACCTGGCCCTTTTGTACCGCCTGGTTGTCCTCCACATTGACCTTGATGATGTTGCCCTTGATCCGGGCGCTGATCTGCACCAGGTTTCCATCCACCTGTGCATCGTCCGTGTCTTCGTAATAGGTGGAATGCCACCAGAAGAGGCCAACCCCGATCAGCACAAGTACAACCGCACCAATGATGAGGAATCGGTTGCGGGCCGGATGCTTCGTCTGCGAACCTATTTCTGTGTCGTCGGAGATTTGATCCTTCCCGTCGTCTCTACGAAGGTCGCTGTCCTCGCCGCCGCCACGCGTAGCAGCTACGGTGGAGCGCCGGTCAGAGTGGCCGGATTCCTGTTCTATTTGCTCGGATCTTGATTCCGCCACGATTTACTGTCCTCCCAGAAAACTCTTGTATTGCGTCTGCGCCACGCCGATTGCGCGCGCCAATGAAAGTCTTGCCACGTTCAGCTGATAGAGGCTGCCGACATATTGGTCGTCGGCCTGGGCAACGGATGACTGCGCCTGCGAAACAGCCAGATTGTCTGAAACTCCCGATCGAAAGCGGTCCTGCGCTTCCTGCAATGTCTCGTTCGCCAGCTCCACATTGCTGCGCGAGACGGTCACAAGTTTCTCCGCAGCGTGAATATCGAGGATCGCATTCTGCACATCGGCGCGAATCTGACCTTCCAGATCATTCAATCTGGCCTGCTTTTGTTTCAGCGCCGCATCGGCAATTTTGGCATCGCCCCGGAGCTTGCCTTCTTCGAAAATCGGACCACTCGCCTCCCCTGTCGCATCCATGGTTGCATAGGAGTTGCTGGGATTCACCCCGATTTCTCCGTAATCCGCCTCGGCGGTCAGCTTAGGCAAACGTTCCGCGTGGGCCGCCGCAAGCGAGCGTTGCGCCGCCAGAACCTGCTCCTGCATGGATTTGTAATCGTTGCGCGTCTTCAGCGCCTCGGCCATGGCTACCTCAAGGCTGGGCGTTTGCGTCAAACCCTCCGGATTGGCGTCTGTCAGCCGGAACTTCTGGTCGAGCGGAAGTCCGATCGCGCGCGCCAGCGCAATCAGATCTTTGGATTGCTGGTCCTGCGTGGCGATCATCGACTGCTGAATCGTCTGGTAATCCACACGGGCGCGCAGTTCATCCAGGCGGGGAGAAACGCCGCTCTTGTGATTGAGCACAGCCTGGTCCAGCGATATCTGCGAGGTCTTCACCTGTGCCCTGAGGGAAGCCAGACGCGCAGCGTCCGCGACACACAACAGGTACGCGTTTCCGACCGTGAGAACGACCAGATCTCCCGCATCTTTCGCGGTAAATTTGCTCGCCGCAAAGTTGTGTTTTGCCGCCAGAAAATTCTGAATGGAGGAGACGTCGAGCACCGACTGGTTCAGACGGGCGCGAAAGTCCGTATAGCCGTAGGGCCCGATCACCGCGGGAAATCCGGGAATTCTCAATCCTTCCGCCTGCAGGTTGACCTGCGCCACGGAATCCTGCGCGGTCCCGATCACCGTGGGCAGAAGCGCTTGCAGGTTCTGCAACTTCTGTCCCGCGGCGCTCTGCACGTCTGTGCTCTGCAAAATCGAACCCAGATTGCTCCTGAGTCCCAGACGGATAGCTTCGTCCAGCGAAAGAGGCATCACTGTGTTCGTGGCCTTTTGTTGCACCACGCTGCCCTGATAGGAATTCTGTGAACCTGTCTGGGCATTCCCCAAGGGGGCGGCCAGGCTCACAAGAACGGAAATCAGCAGGCCGCGGCGCAAGGATCTTTCCAGAAACATTCGCATGTCTTTCAAAGGAGTAATTTGCGGACTTTCCGCAGAATGCCGGTCGCTACCTGAAGGTAGATGATGCATGCAGCTCAAAAGTTGAACAATTTTTTCGCACTGGCGTCACTTGACTGCAGGACATTCTTCTCCCTCAGCGAAACATAATCTGACAGTGGCGGACGGCAATTACGCATAAGTTCCTATGATACCGGATCACACCTGCCACTCTCGCCGTTTGCAATCTGCGCCGGGGACGCGGGCTATACCCTCGTTGGCCGGAATCTGAGACACTCAGAGAAGAGGCCCGAAGAAACAGGGTTTTCGAGCATTGTTCATGGCAGGAAAATTGTCGCACTCGCGATCCCGACCCGCTCGTCCGCCTATCCGCTATTTCAGCCGCGACGAGTCCTGGCTCGATTTCAACTGGAGGGTATTGGAAGAGGCGCAGGATCCTGCCAATCCCCTGCTGGAGCGGGTCAAATTCCTTGCCATCACGGCCAGCAACCTGGATGAGTTTTTTGAGATTCGCGTGGCTGGCACCTTGCAACGCATTGAGGATGGCTACACGGAAGCTGGCGTGGATTTACTGACACCTCAGCAGACCCTGGATATCCTGGCGAAGAAGACGCACGCTTTTGTGGCCGACCAGTACGCCTGCTGGAATCGCCAGTTGCTGCCTGCCCTCGCGGAACAACGGATTCGAATGCTGGCGTGGAAAGAACTTAGCGAGGAGCAGCGGGACTACGCGATTCGCTTTTATCAGAGCGAAGTCGATCCGCTGCTGACCCCCATCACCATCGATCCAGCGCATCCTTTTCCGCGAGTTCTGAACAAGGCGCTTTGCCTGGCTCTGCTCCTGCACCGGAAGCGAAAAAACTCCTCCGGCGCCGTGCTGGGCGTGGTGACCGTACCGCGTGCTCTTCCCCGTCTCGTTTCGCTGCCGGCATCCGAAGGCAACACGGACTACATCTTTCTCCACGACCTGATCGAATCCCAGGCGGCCGCAATGTACCGGGGTTACGAGTTTCTCTCGCGAGCCGCTTTCCGAGTGACGCGGAACAGCAATCTTTACCTGCAAGAGGAAGAAACTCGAAGCCTGCTGGAAAGCGTGCGGACGGAACTGCACAACCGCCGCAAGGGCGACGCCGTCCGCCTGGAGATTGAAAGCGACGCCTCGCCAGAGATTGTGGAGCGCCTGCGGGCCAATTTCGATCTGGAGGATTTCCAGATTTTTCATACCGATGGGCCGGTCAATCTCTCGCGTCTGATGAACCTCTATACCAAGACCGCCCGTCCTGAGCTGAAATATCCGGCGTTCGCGCCCCGAATTCTTCGACTGCACCGGGACTCGTCCAACCTTTTCGACGAGATTCGACGGAACGATATTCTTCTGCATCATCCGTTCGACTCGTATGGAACCGTGGTCGATTTCGTGCGCTCCGCGGCCGAAGACCCGGCCGTACTCTCGATTAAACAAACGCTTTACAGAACGAGCGCTAACTCGCCTATTTTTCAAGGCTTACGCGAGGCGGCACAGAGCAAGGAAGTTACCGTTGTCGTCGAACTGATGGCCCGGTTCGATGAGGCTTCGAATATTCGGTGGGCGCGCGATCTGGAAGACGCGGGCGTGCAGGTATTTCACGGAATCGTAGGACTGAAAACGCACTGCAAGCTCGCCCTGCTGGTGAGGCGTGATCCGGAAGACGGGGTTGTGCGGCGCTATGCGCATCTGGGTACCGGGAACTACAACGCAGAGACGGCGATGTTTTACACCGACCTCAGCCTGCTCACGGCGGACCCCAATATTACGTGCGCAGTGCACAACGTTTTCAATTATCTGACTGCCCACGCAGAGTCGGACGATTATTCTCCGCTGCTGGTGGCGCCTTTGAATCTGGCGGAAGGCTTCGCGCAGCGGATCCGGCGCGAGGCAAAGCATGCGGCCGAAGGACGTCCGGCGAGGATAGTCGCCAAGATGAATTCCTTGCTGGAGCAAGGCGTGATCGAAGCGCTCTATGCCGCTTCACAGGCCGGTGTCGCCATTGACCTGATCGTGCGGGGCATCTGCGCGCTACGTCCCGGTGTAAAGGGCCTCAGTGAAAACATTCGCGTGCGATCCATTGTTGGCCAGTTTCTGGAGCACAGCCGCATTTTCTATTTTGAAAATGGGGGCAAGGAAGAAATCTACTGCGGGAGCGCCGACTGGATGCCGCGCAATCTGTTTGAGCGCTGTGAGGTGGTGTTTCCCATCCTTGATCCCCAGCTTAGACGGCGGATTCGCGACGAAATCCTGGCCGCGTATTTAGCGGACAACGTAGATGCGCGCCTTCTGCAGCCCACAGGGGCTTATATCCTGGCGAGTGAGCGCTCCGGTAAGAGCCACCCACCGTTTCAGGCGCAGGGTTTTCTCATCCGGCTGGCGGAGGGGAACGCCAGTTTGGGCGACATACCATCTGGAACACTGGAGAGTGGACCGCGCCGCAAATCAAGCAAGACTCCGGTTCGTCAGCGGAGAAAGTCCCCCAAACGTTCCAGCGCTTCAGCCGATCGGAACGCTCACAGGGCCGATTCAGCTTCAGATTTGGCGATTGGAAAGCCATTGACCGGGCATGAAGTTGTCTATGCGGACGATCATCCGGCGGCGCGCGGCCTGGAGTAATGCACGGCATGGACATGATTTCTGCCGGAGCGGCTGAAACCGCGAAACCAAGGAAAATCAACTGAGATATGGAAGTTCTGAACCGTCAGTCCGCGACCGCCTCCGCCTCGGCCGGTTTGTTCCGCGAATCCATCGCACCCAGCACGCCGGGTCACGCGCCCTGGGTATGGTGGCATCTTCTCAGCATGGACGCACCCACGGTCGCCGTGCTGTGGTGCTGGTTTTTTGCTGCCGCTTTCGGAATTACGTTTCGCTGGATGGTGCTGCCAACCCTCGCGCTCGGCACCTGGTGCGTCTACATTGGGGATCGCCTGCTGGACGGCCTGCTCTCCACCGAAACCATGATCCTTCGCGACCGTCACTGGTTTTATGTACGGCACCGCAGACTGTTTACGGGCGCTTGGCTTTTGGCGGCGATTCCGCTCATTTACCTCATCCTGACGAGGGTACAGCGAGCTGTCCGGAATGACGATTTCCTGCTTGGACTGATTGGCGCGAGTTACTTTCTGGTGGTCCATGGATTTCGACGCGGGTTAGGGCGCTGGTTTCCCAAGGAACTCGCAGTCGGATTTCTGTTTGCGATTGCGACGGCCGTGCCCGCCTGGGCGCGCACGGGAGCAGGCGCTGACCATGAATTGCTTGGAGCCGCAGTCCTGGCATTCGGTGCGGTCTGCTGGCTCAACTGCGTTTGCATTCAGGTTTGGGAAGATGCGGAAGCGGAGCAGGAACTCGCGCACGAAATACTGAGAAGCAGACCGTACGGGAGCAGATTTCAAGCGCGACGAAGCCATGCAAGCTCCGGGTTGACTCCCTGGCTAGGTCAGCATCTCACACCATTCGCCGCCCTGTTGGGAGCAGCAAGTATTGCCATGGCCGGGTTGACCGCAAGCACTCCGGCGTGGCCTTTGTTTTTGTCTGTGGCGCTTAGCTCCTCGCTCTTCATCCTGCTCATCCGCTGGCGAGCCAACTTCAGCGTGCTTACTTTGCGCATTGCAGCGGATGCTGCGCTCCTCACGCCGGTGCTGTTTCTGCTGCGCTGGGCATGATCGCTAATCCTGAAACGACGCAGCCTTCCGTTCCAGACAATCCGCCAAACTTTGATCGCCTGGCGCGCGCCTACCGCTGGATGGAATACTTCAGCTTCGGGACAATGCTGGAGCGATGCCGCTTCCGTCACCTGCAGGAGTGTGGCGAATCTCGGCGTGCATTGATCCTTGGCGATGGGGATGGCAGGTTCACGGCGCGGCTGCTGGCAACAAACACAGCTCTCTACGCGGAGGCCATCGATTGCAGCCCCGCCATGCTGGCCCAACTCGAACGTACGGTAAAGCGAATAGACTCCCGAATCTCTCCTGAGCTGTCATCGGCAGAAACCCGCCTGCGGACCATCTGCGCCGATATACGAGACTTTTCTCCACCGGGGAACGGGTACGATCTCATCGTCTCGCATTTTTTCCTCGATTGCCTGACACGCTCCGAGATGGAAGCCTTGATGAAGCGCATACTTCCAAAGCTTAGCCCCCACAGCAAGTGGATCGTCTCGGAATTCGCCATCCCTGGCAAAGGATGGCCACGCCGGCCGGC
>DAHVZT010000019.1 GCA_027323885.1 Acidobacteriaceae bacterium | reverse complement strand
AGCGCATAGTCAAAAGCTATGAGAATGATTCCCCCACGTCCAAGCGCCACAAAATACATTTTCGTTTCTACATCATTCAATCCTCCCATGCGCTCATTCAAAAGAAGATGCTGACGATAGATGGAGCGCTGCCTTATATATCTGATACATGGGGACAAAGCCTATATACATACAAAAGGCTTGCCTTCTACAAAACCGCTGCAGACAATTCCATCGCGACGGAAGATGGATTGGTTCTCGTTCCCGATACAGTGCTGTGCCGGTTGCGGAACCAAGCTCAACTTGCCGCGCTACTTTCCTACTCGATTGCATCGGTCATGGGATCGTATATTTTGCCCGCGTCGCTTGCAGTTGAAAGCGACAGCAGCGATGTCCAGTTGCATCGATTCAGCTATATGTTGCAATTGAATGAGCGGGTTTTGGGGATGGGTATTCGTCACATGTACCTCGCGGGGTATGACATTCGGGAGGCGCCATTTGCGTGGACCGTCGCACAGGGAAAGCCTGCAATCAATCCCGTCATTGATTCCAAGCGCCCAGATAGACAATTCCCCTGGTATGCGGTCTACGGCTTCAACTACATCAGTAACCATTATCAAAATGCCGACTACCGGACACTGAAACGCGGGGAAAAGGAGTTCGGACAGTTGTTAGATGAACTTTACAAAGCTGACCCGGCGCTTGGCCCGTCGAAGCTCCGGAGATCCGCACAATAATGGTCCAAGACTTCCTTGCGTCCGGCCATCCTATGCCGCCTGTGGTCGGTGTCCCTTCAGCAGGCGATGACTTCGATTTCCACGAGCGCATCTTTGGGCAGGCGCGCCACTTCCACGGTGGAACGGGCTGGCGCAGCGCCGCCGCCGGTCTGAAGGTGCTCCGCGTAAACCTTGTTCATGGCGGTGAAATCGTTCATGTCTTTCAGGAAAACGGTCGTCTTGACCACACGGGTCAGATCGAGGCCGGCGCCTTGAAGCACAGCCTGGAGATTCTGCAACACGCGGCGGGTCTGGGCTTCAATGCCCCCGTCCACCAGTTGACCGGTTGCAGGGTCCAGCGCTACCTGGCCAGAGGTGAAAACGAAGTCCCCGATGCGAACCGCCTGAGAATATGGTCCGATCGCAGCGGGAGCCTGCGTGGTGTGGATCGCTTCCTTTTCCTGGTTCATTGCAACTCCTGTCGAGTGGTGTCGTAGGACCTGGGCGCCTGAAGGAAGATCCCGCGGATGCATCGCGGGTGATGGGAAACGCGGGTCAGCGAATCGCCGGATTTGCGACCAGAGGTCAACTCCCTCAGTCTAAATGTTTAGAGGTGGAATGGATGAAGCGAACCGAATTCAGACGGAGAATGGCGGTGGCGGTCCTGGCGGCGAGTTTTTCGGCAGCCGGCGCATGGCCGCAGTCGACGAACCATCCGCCGCCGAATGCCGGGCAGCAGGAGGGTCCGAGGGACCCGTCGGTCGCCCCGCCAGATTTCAACTGGCATGCTCCTCTTCCCTCGGCTGCTCAGTTAAAGCAGCGGGTGCTGGACAATCTGAAGAAATCCCAGGCGGAGCAGGAGCGCTACGTTTGTAAAACCACCCAAGTGACCCAGCAAACCGACAAGAATGGAGCCGTAAAGAAGCAGGAGTCCAAGCAGTACGACCTGTTTTTTGTGAACGGGCAGGAAATCCATGAAGTCACCAGCAAGAACGGAAAGCCGCTAAGCCCCGAGCAGCAGAGGAAAGAAACAGAGCGAGTCCAGAAGGAGATCCAGAAAGATTCCGATACCAAATATGTGGAGAAAAAGGACGCCGACAATGCGCGTCAGGTCAACATGCTGCTGCACATGCTGCACTACACGAACGGGCATCGAGTGGACCTGCATGGACGGCCCACGCTGGTTTACGATTTGAGCGGCGATCCGAATGTCCACCCGAGAGGCGTGCAGGAAACCTTCCTGCATGACATGTCCGGGACCATCCAGGTGGACGAACTCAGCGGTCAACTGGTGGACCTGAACGCACATCTGGATCATGACGTGAAGATTGGCGGCGGGCTGCTGGCGAACCTGCACAAAGGGTTTTGGATCCATGTGCGACAGCAGCGCTATCCGGATGGCGTCTGGCTGTTTCAAAAGGTGGAAGGCAACGGAGATCTCCGCGCTGCCCTGTTCTTCCACCCGTATTTCAAGTTCTCTCAGACGATGAATGACTGCGCCCTGACCACCGTGACCACCAGCCAGGGGGCCACTACGCTAGCGAAGTAAGTGGCGCTCACCACTTGCGGATGGTGCGCTTCAGCTCGGGAAACCACGTGATCTGTACGTTTGTGGTGACATCATTCTGGCCGCCGGGCTTGTAGATCGGAGCTTTCCAGCGCTCATACTGCAGCCACGCGTTCAGCTCCACCTGCGGACGGATGCGTTTGACATAGCTCGCCGTGAACAGGTTCTGCGTCGTGCCGAGGGGAATAAAGTCCTTCGCGGCCTTGGCGTTTCTATAGGAGATCTGCATCATCTCATCGGGCGAAATATGATAGGTCAGCCACGCCTGGCCGCCTTTCGACTCGCGTCCAATCCAGTCGCCGAAGATGTTGCCCTGGTTGGTGTATCCCTGGCGCTGCACCGTTTCGATGTACATAAAGCTGCCGCCCTGGCTTGCCGAGGTGGACACATCGGTATAGACGGCCTCCGCGCGGAGGTCCAGATTGTGGAGTTTGGGAAATTGGGTGAGGAACACTCCGGTGCGAATACCGGCGCGACGTGGCGCGCTCACCGGACTTACGTCGTCGTGGGCCTCCGAGTCGGTATACTGCGTCACCCAGCGGCGCAGAAAGGGAATGCGATAGGTGTAGTCGAACGTGCTGAATCGCGCGCCGGGATCGTTGCGGGAAAACTTGGTGGCCACGCTGACATTCTGCAGGCTGGTGAAGCTGTTCCAGAAGGTCCCCAGAGTGACGGGCTCGTGGCCCACTCCGCCCCAGATCACCGTGCGGGAGAAGCCGAACTCAAAATTCTGGGAGGGGTTGAACGCGAACTTCTCCATGTGGACCCAGGGATTGAGGGGATAGGTGTGTCCCTGGAGGGCGCCAACGAGAAATTCATAGCGGACAGGGCCGAAGACGTCGGAAAGAATCGGAATGTGGAACGGTTCGATACGGTTGATGCGGAAGGAGTAGATGTTTTGCGCGTTGTTGCTCCAGTCGAACGCGCCGCCTGTCGCGGGACCGTCCCATACATCGCTTTTGCCGATGGAGATGTCATAGTTCCAGAGCGTGGCGGAGAGGTTCGCTTCAATCAGGCGAAAGAAATTCTGCTGCGGGATTGGGCCTTGCGGGATGGTTTCCTGGGGTCCGGGCGGCACGCCGTCGATGTTGGCCAGGGTCGTCGCCAACGCGGCGGAGTAACCGGCGGCTCCTGGGGCGTGCTGAAATTCGCCGCGGACATAGAGGGCAAACGGGCCGGAGTTGGCGCGGGCGCTGAAACCGGTGTAGTCGTTGAAGCCTTGTTCATACGGGCGGCCATAGTTGTTGATGATGGTCTGGCCCAGGTGATAGCTGTCGTTCAGCGGCGTGCCGGCAATGCCCATGGCCCGCTCGTAGACAGATTCGACCCGCGCATTGAGCTTCCAGCCGCCCGCCTCCTGGATATCGGGCTGCAACTCCTGGAGGACGGCGTTGTAAATGGCAAGCGCCTCTTCATTATTGCGCTCCATATGCACACGTTCCTGCACGGAATACAACATGCGCACGACGCTGACGCGCGTCCACGGACGCATGTCGATGAATGCTTTGTCCAGATAGCCGAGCGAATAGAGCCGCAGCAGCGCAGGATAAATCCAGCTATCGACGGGAATATAGGTGGATCCGAGCTGAGGACTCAGCACCGCATCCGTGATGGGTTGATATTGGGGAAGTTCCTGATCGTTGGTGCTGGAAACGGGCTGGGTTGGCGGCGGCTTGGGACCGCCGCGGCGAAAACGGGATCCGGATTTTGGCTGGTATGCGGGCAAACTCTGGTCCTGCGGATCGCCAATCGATGGCGGCTGAGACATCCACCGCGCCTCCAGAATGGAATTCACGCCGAGACCGGCGCCGGCCAGTTGCGTCTGCGCCGAGGCGCTTTGGGTCAGGCCGGCAAGATATCCGGCAAGCAGCCCCGTGGAAAACAGACCTGCAACAATTGTCCGAACGCAACGATGGTTCACTCGCACCTCAAAGTCTTTTGGAAGCTGTGTTCTTCAGCAGCCTGAATGCTGTTTCCATTTTATGATGCCGGGCGGCCCTGTCACAGAAAGAGGTGCAGGATGTGGAGCGGGAGACGGGGATCGAACCCGCAACCAACGGCTTGGGAAGCCGCTACTCTACCATTGAGCTACTCCCGCTCAGGCTTGAAGATTTGATGGTAGCAGAAAAGTCGCGCAGTTGACGCCTGTGCCGGGCCGATGCGAAATGCCGCCATAAAGAAGTTTGATCGTCCGGATAGAAAATTTGAATTCGACGCGCGGAGCTTCACAGGGCAAAGTAAAAGAAGTACTTCCTTCGGTTTCCGGCAAGATTTCTTCGGTGCGGTTCATCAGCTCCGCAAACATACTTCTCAATCTGGAGGTCACAAGAATGCGATGGTTTTCTGTTCGCGCTGTGCTGGTATCGATGCTGCTTTGCTGCGGCGGGTGGAGCGCGGCCCATGGACAAAACGCCGGTGGCGTGACGCCGCAACAGATGCAGGAGCACCTGCAGCAGCTTGACCGGGCGGTAGCCAGCGCACAGCTCTCCGCCGACAACGGGTGGATGCTCGTCAGCGCCGCGCTGGTGCTGATGATGACGATTCCCGGGCTGGCGCTGTTCTATGGGGGTCTGGTTCGCAAGAAGAACGTGCTGAGCACCATGATGCACAGCTTCGCAATGACCGGAATCGTTTCGGTGGTGTGGGCGTTTGTCGGCTACAGTCTGTGTTTCGGCTCGGGAACCAGCTTTATTGGAGGGTTCCAGCACCTGTTTCTGCGCGGCGTTGGATCTGCGCCGGACCCGGACTACGCGGCCACCATTCCGCAGGCGACATTCATGATCTATCAGCTCATGTTTGCCATCATCACTCCCGCGTTGATCTCCGGCGCGTTTGCTGAGCGCATGAAATTCAGCGCGATGGCGTTGTTCACGTTCCTGTGGTCTCTGGTCGTCTATGCGCCCATGGCCCACATGGTCTGGGGAAAAGGCGGCCTGCTCAATGCGTCGCTTGGCGGAGCGATCCCGACGCTGGACTTTGCCGGGGGCACGGTCGTCCACATCACTTCCGGCGTTTCCGCACTGGTTTGTGCGCTCTACCTGGGCAAGCGGCTGAATTATCCCAGGGAGCCGATGCTGCCGCACAGCGTGGTGCTCAGCTTTATTGGAGCTGGTCTGTTGTGGGTGGGCTGGTTCGGCTTCAATGCCGGGAGCGCGCTTTCCGCAGGCACGCTGGCGACCAGCGCCTTTGTCGCTACGCATTTCGGCGCCGCCGCCGCCGCTATCGGCTGGAGCGTCGCAGAGTGGATTCGTAACGGCAAGCCGAGTGCGCTGGGAGCGATCTCAGGAGCCGTTGCGGGCCTCGTCGCCATTACCCCTGCTGCGGGATTTGTCGGCCCGATGCCGGCGCTGGCGATCGGATTTTGTGCCGGACTTTTCTGCTATCTGATGGTCGTAAAGGTGAAGCATCACTTTGGCTATGATGACTCTCTGGATGCCTTCGGCGTACACGGCGCCGGGGGGACGCTCGGCGCGCTGTTGACAGGCGTGTTCGCTTCCAGCACCATCAATCCAATATTCAAGGACGGGCAAGGACACGTGCTGCCGGTGGGCTGGATCGAGGGCAATTGGAGGCAGATGCTGCACCAGGCCAGTGGAGTGGCCATCGCCTGGGGCGTTTCCATTGTGGGTACGCTGGCTCTGCTGAAGATTGTGGATCTGCTGATCGGACTCCGGGTCGACCCATCCGCGGAAACGGCTGGTCTGGACGTAAGCCTGCACGGCGAGGAAGGCTACGACTGGGAAATTGCGCCTTCGTAATCTCAAAGGAGCGCGTTCTCCTGGAGGCGAAGGCGACAGTGTGAGTCGTGACAGTGTCAGTCCTTTGGAACAGCGTCTTTTTACCCAACGCGAGGAAGCATGCATGCATAAGATTGAAGCGATCATTCAGCCATCGAAGCTCGATGCAGTCAAAGAAGCCTTGATCGAAATCGGCGTGGAAGGCATGACGATTCTCGAGGCGCGCGGCCATGGGCGGCAGAAGGGCCACACCGAGTTCTATCGTGGCCGGGAGTACGCGGTGGATGTGCTGCCCAAAATCAAGCTGGAACTTGTGGTGGCGGACGCCATGGTGGAGCGGGCTGTGCAAGCCATTATCGCCGCCGCGCGCACCGGCAAAATAGGCGACGGCAAATTGTTCCTCTCACGCGTGGAAGAAGCCATCCGCATTCGCAATGAAGAGCGTGGAGAGAACGCACTTTAGGTCGTGCGGTTTCCATCGCAGCCAGTATTGACGCAATCCTTCGGAAGGAGGCTTGATCCCGATGTTGCTTCCCTCTTCCGCCGCCGCACTGCGCGTGGAGTATCAACGCGCTTCGGAGGACTTGCGGAAGAAATTCTCGGAATCCCACGACGGCGGCGCTCTGGTCCAGGCGCGCGCGGCGCTTATCGACGATGTGGTGGAGCGTTTATGGCTGGAACACATGGCCGGCGACGAGTATGGTCCGCAAGGAGTGACTCTGGCGGCGGTAGGCGGATATGGAGCGCGGCAGCTTTTTCCTTACTCCGACATCGATCTTCTCTTCATCTGCGCCGATGCATCGCTGGAAAGCAGCCACAAGACTGCGATTCGCCGTTTGTGCCAGGACATGTGGGACATCGGTCTGCGGGTGAGCGCCACCACCCGAACGCTGGCGGAATGTGAACGGCTGAGCGAGGAAAATCCCGAGTTCACGCTCTCTCTGCTGAGCCGCCGTCATGTCGCGGGGGATTTCGCGCTGTTTCAGGAATTGGACCTGGAGCGAATTCCGGCTTTGATCGAGCGCCGCCGTCCTCCGCTCCTTGCCGCAATCGCGCGGCTGGCGGAGGCGCGCCGTGGAAAATTTCAACGAACCCTGTTTCATCTGGAGCCGAACGTCAAGGATGGTCCCGGCGGCCTGCGGGATTTTCAGACCTGCGGCTGGCTGTCGCAGCTGCTGCCGAACCTGCAGACTCGACCTGGAAAAGCTTCAAAGCGAGCCGCCAGCCGTTATGAAGACGAGCTGCTGCTGGAACGCCGCGACGACTCCGCTCTGGCCCATCGGTTCCTGGTGACGGTGCGCAGTTTTCTGCATTACAGAAGCCAGCGCGATGACAATATGCTGTACTGGCAGGCACAGGACGAAGCGGCGGCCGCCAATCTCGGCCTGGCGGGAACAAGCTCCCCCGATACGGCGCAATGGATGCGCCAGTATTTCCGTCATGCGCGGTCGATCGATTGGCTCACCAGGCAGCTTCTGGAGAGCATCCCCGATGAGCGTGTCAGCTTCCTTGAGCAGATTCGCCAATGGCGCAGCCGGACTACGCTGCAGGGGTGCCAGGTCGGCGCGGGACGAATCTCGTTGAAATCGATTGCGGAATATTCCGATTCGGGCCGGGTGTTGACCCTGTTTCAGATCATGGCCGAGTATCACCTCCAGCTAACGCCGGAAGCAGAAGGCCATCTCGCCGGCTCGCTCGCCGGACTGTCTGAGAACCTGCCGGAGGGCGCGGACCTTTGGGAGAAATTCCAGCCCATTCTGCTGGCGCCGCAAGCCGCGCACGCACTTCGCGCGATGCACGCCATGGGAATTTTGGAATTGATTCTGCCGGAGTTCCATGGGGTGGATGCACTCGTGGTGCGGGATGCCTATCATCGTTTCACGGTAGACGAACACAGCTTTCTGATGATCGAGCACCTCCATGCCCTGGAACAGCCCTCGTCCGAATGGGAGCTTCGTTTCTCAGAGATTCTGCACGAGATCGATTCGCCTGCGCTGCTGTACCTTGCCGCCCTGCTCCACGACACCGGCAAAGCGCACAGTGAGGAAAACCACGCGGAGAAGAGTGTCCGGATCGCGGAAGCCGTAGCCGAGCGCTGGGACTTGCCCGCAACACACAAAGAAATCCTTTCCCGGCTGCTCCGGCAGCATCTTGAGATGTCCGTCGCCATGCGCAAGGACATTTTCGACATGGAAACGATCCGCGCATTTGCAGAAGTGGTGGGCACGGACGACCATCTCCGGCTGCTTACGCTCCTTACGTATGCCGATATCCACTCCGTGAATCCGGAAGCGCTGACGCCGTGGAAGGCGGAAAATTTGTGGCGGCTGTATATCGCGACCTCCAACTATCTTGATCGCACGGTGGACCAGGACCGCATTGCGGCAGACGCCGACACTGTGGCCATCCAGCGCGTGATCGCAATGGCGCCTATGGATTCGAAGCAGGTCCATGGCTTCCTTGCCGGATTGCCTCAGCGGTATGTCAGAACACGCTCACCGGAGGAAATCGCCGCCCATTGCAAGATTGCCGCGGGGCTGAAGACGACGGGCGCGGGGATTCTGCTGACCCATGCAGGCGCGTGGTGGGAATGCACGGTGGTCACGCGCGACCGGCCGTTTCTGTTTGCCGACATTTCCGGTGCGCTGACCGCGTGGGGCATGGACATCATCAAAGCGGATGCTTTCTCCAACGCAGCCGGCATTGTGATCGATACCTTCCGCTTTCTGGATCGCTATGGGACGCTCGCGCTGAATCCTGGCGAGGCCGAATCTTTCAAGGACGATCTTGCGGAGGTTGCCGGTGGAACCCGATCGGTGGAAAAGATGCTGGCCTCCCGCGCGCATTCCTCACGATCGCGCAACAACAAAGTCCAGGTGGAAACCAAGCTGCTGGTTGACAACGAATCGTCGACCCACAGCACGATCCTGCAGGTGATTACCCAGGACATGGCGGGGCTTCTGCATCGCATCAGCCTGGTGATGGCGCAGCAGCAATGCGATGTTTCCGTGGCATTGATCGACACGGAAGGCGAGATGGCGATCGACGTCTTTTATCTGACGCAAAGTTCCAGCGCAGCCCCGTGGGGCAGCGGCGAAAAGCTGGACGCCACCAGCATTCACAAGCTGTGTGCAGCGCTCGAAACAGCCTTCGCCGACCCCGAAGCCGCTGCACACCAGTAACGCTGTCTCTTGTCGCCACCACGGTAAAATCCCTTGAGCGGTGTGCGCCTGCGAGTACACTGGTGTGGCTAACCGATACGGTACATGCAAGTCCGAAAGACCAATTTCCGATGGCCTGGATTTCTGAATGAAATGCGAACTCCCTTTTCGCCGTAAACGTCCTGGGCCACTGTGCCTGGTGGCTATGCTGCTCGTGTTCTACGTCGCGCTTCCGGGATTCGCACGCACTCACGCCAAAAAGCACGCCCACCGCGCCGTGGAGCCGGGCAAACCTTCTGTGCAGGAAACGGACCCGCCCAACTGGTGGAGCAATCTACCCAATCCCATGCTGCTGCTGCACGGAAAAAATCTGCGAGATGCGCACGTCAGCACCAGCGTGCCCGGAATCTCCGTCCGCAGGAGCAGGATCTCCAGTAACGGCCACTGGGCGTTCGTGTGGCTGGACATCGCGTCGGCGCCGGCGCAGCACTTCGACCTGATTGTCCGGACGCCTGGCGGAAAGACGCGTGTCCCTTACGAACTGGATGCGCGGCATGCTCCCACCGACGGATTTCAGGGATTTTCTTCCGCAGACGTCATGTACCTGATCATGCCGGACCGCTTTGCGGACGGTGATCCGTCCAACGACCGCCTTCCTCATTCGGAAGGCACCTACGACGTGAGTAATCCGCGCGCTTACCATGGCGGAGACCTGCGCGGCATCCAGGACCATTTGGATTACATTCAGCGATTGGGAGTGACGACGGTGTGGATCACCCCGCTCTACGCCAACGATCCGCTTTCCGCAGGCGATTACCACGGCTACGGCGCAGTGCGGATGTTTGGGATCAATCCGCATTTCGGCACGATGAAGGATTACCAGGATCTTGCCCAGGCTCTGCACAGCCGGGGCATGAAGCTGGTACTCGACACGGTGCCGAACCATGTGGGCCCGAAGAATCCGTGGGTGCTCGATCCGCCTGCGCCGGACTGGTTCCACGGAACGCTGGCGCACCACCTGGAAGCCAACGGAAATTTTGCGCCGATCACCGATCCGCATGCGCCTCCCGCGGCGTATCGACCAGCCGTCGACGGCTGGTTCGCGAACGTCCTGCCCGATCTGAACCAGTCCAACCCGTTGGTCAGAAACTATCTGATTCAGAACGCTATCTGGTGGATCGAGTCGGGCACGCTCGACGGCCTTCGGCTGGACACCTTTCCCTACGTGGATCGCGTGTTCTGGGAGGACTTTCATTCCGTACTGCGCGCGCTCTATCCTCACCTGACGACCGTGGGCGAGATCTTCAACCCTGACCCGACGATCGTTTCCTACTTCGCTGGCGGGGTCAAGCACAGCGGGGTGGACACCGGCCTGTACACGCCGTTCGACTTTCCTACGTACTTTGCGCTGCGCCAGATGCTGACCGGCGCCACGCCGGACGGGGATGCGCCCATGACTCGCTTATCGGAGGTACAGCGGCAGGACTGGCTGTATCCTCACCCGGAGCGGTTGGTGACGTTTCTCGGCAATCACGACACAACGCGCTTTATGTCGGAGCCGGGCGCGACGGCAGACCGGATGAAGCTTGCCTTTGGGCTGCTGGCCACCATGCGCGGGATGCCGCAGATTTATTCCGGGGATGAGATCGCGATGGCCGGAGGCAAGGACCCGGACAACCGGCGCGATTTTCCGGGAGGTTTTTCTCAGGACAGTACCGGTCCATCTGCGAATGACGCCTTCACCGCCGCGGGGCGCACACCGCAACAGGAAGCCATGCACGCCTGGGTTGAGGGATTGATGCAGTTACGGGCCAGGCACGAAGCACTGAAAACCGGAGCTCAACAAGACCTTCTGGTGGACGACACCGGCCTGGTGTTTGCGCGCATTCAGGTGGACAACACCCACGCGGGCGAGGCCGCAAAACCGGTACTGGCTACGGCGAATGGAGAAACGCTCCTGGTGTTACTGAACAAGTCCGGCGCACCCAGGACCTTTCACCTGGACTTTTCGCACACCGCGCTGGTGGGTACGCAGTCGCTCAATCCGCTCTGGAACACCAAGGACCAGGTGAGCGTCTCCCACAATGCCGCGGACGTGAACGTCGGGGCGAACCAGTTGGAGATTATGGAAGTGCAGCGATGAGAGCGGCTGTCCGGCAGCCTTAAAGCTTCCGTGGCGGCGGGGCAGCTCCTGAAGCACCTGCTGGAGCCGGTTACAACGCACACCGTGGAACTCCCGTCGATCTTAGAAACAGGAGTTACACGGTGCCATGCTGTCGGGTGCGGGCTTACTTACCGCCCTTCGGGGCAGGCAGCAGCTGGTTGATTTCGCTGACGTTGAACGTTCCCAGGCCGGTGGTGAAATCCCAGCCCGGCGTTGCGCAGTAGGCTCCATTGCAGCCGGCCGTGATGTCATGGAATCCAGGAACCGCCTGCAGCACTCCAGTCGCGAGACTATAGAGATTGGGTGAGGCAAATCCCAACTTGTTGTTACGTGCGGACTCCAGGCGCGCCCAGACGCCGAGCGAGAGCGGCGAAGAAACGCTGGTTCCTCCAATGATGTTTTCCGTCTTGTTGATGTATACAAGCGCGCCCGTTTCCAGTCCTGCGTCCATTGCAATGTCGGGAACCCCTTTGTCTCCCGCCGTGTTGGATGGAACAGCGACGGCCTGCCAGTATGGCGAATATTCGAACTGGCTGATTCCGCCGCCGCCCGCTTCCCAGTCCGTCTCGTTGTTATAGGAGCCGTCACTGTTCACGAAAAGATCCGTGCCTCCCACAGCCACCACGTAGGGTGAGGATGCAGGATAGTTCACCAATGGAGGC
>DAHVZT010000004.1 GCA_027323885.1 Acidobacteriaceae bacterium | reverse complement strand
CCAGCCGCCATGCAGCAGAACGAACCTGGTCCTGCGCAGTCGAGGGTCGTTGAACAGGGGTTCCAGCAGCAAAGGGTTCACGCCCGCGATCGAGAAGTAGCTGCCTGCTCCAGCCATCGCGTGCAGATGGACAGGCATACCCAGCCGCCCGCACTCCATCGCGATGTAGCGGAATAGAAAATCCTGCAGGAGCTTGTATTCATCTCGGTCGGGAATCCCGCCCGCTGCCCACCTCGCATAGACGGCGGTGGCCTGGGCGAGGGAAGGATCGCCGAAATCGAACGATCGCAGATAGGCGAGTTCAAACTTTTCCGCCACAGCGCCTTTTGCTTTCTGCTGCTCCAGAATGCGAGTCACCACGTTCTTGAGGTACTGATCCAGGGTTGGCGGAGGGCCCTTCACGCCTGCCTGTCTCCAATACCGGCTGCGGAGCTGGTCCTCCAACTGGAAAAACTGTTTGCGGTCGGGCGATGCGGCTGCCATGCCGCTGTTGTCCAAGGGAAACAGCAATGCATCCGCGTAGGGAACCCACCGGAACCGAGGCGGTTCCACACCCGTGCCCATCGCGACGCGATTCGCCAGCATCGTGCCGATATTCGCCCGGTCGAGCACCCACGCAGGATAGTGCTCGCCCTGCTGTTTCTCGATCCGCTCGCGGGCCTGGTTCAGCCGCTCGATGCCTTCCGCGTTCAATGGAGGAGCAGCATTGAAGCCGTAGAGCGCCTTCCACGCAAGCGCCAGCAGAGGGAAGTCCGGACGCAGGGCAACCGGATCGGACTGGGGCTCCAGCGAAACCACTGGCAACGCGTCGAATTGCCGGTCGGAGCTTTCGAGCGGTGGCGCCAGCATGGGATGAGCATGATTGTCGATCCCACGGATGGTGGCGATCTGGCGTGCAAGTGCCGGATCGATAGGGTCGATCCTCTGAGCGGCGCAAAAAGCCGCTGCCAGCGCCAGCCCGGCCACAACGACCAGCTTTCGGCGCATCGCCTTGTTGCCAACGTGAGCCCACGCCATGGTTCAGGACTACTTCCGAAGGTAGGCGTCGGTGCCGTTGATCCAGTCCGCGCGCGGCGGGCAGAAGACATCCAGGTCAATGGTGTCCTCCAGAGCTTCCGCGCTGTGCGGCACGCCCGACGGGATAAGCAGTAATTCTCCGGCCCGGACAACAATCTCTTTTTCCTGCAGCAGGAATTTCAATGCGCCTTCCAGAATGTAGGTGATCTGCTCGTTTGGGTGGCTGTGCAGCGGCACGACGCAGCCCTTGCGAAGAAGAAGTCTGGCGAGCATGCTTTGCGGGCCGGCAACGAACTGCCGCTCGATCAGCGGACTCAGGTGCTCTACGGGAATCCTGTCAAAGCTCAGGTGCTGAACTTCTGGGGTGTTCTGGGCGCCGGTCTCTGTCATGCACTTATTCTGAGCCTTTCCAGCAGGCGCGTACAGTGCGAACAGCCGGGCGGAGATCCAACCCGGTGATGTCTGCGCCGTCCTGTCCTTATACTCACAGAATGGATACGGGATTAAGAAATCGCGTTGCAATCGTCGCCGCATCGAGCAAAGGCATTGGCCGGTCCACGGCGCTTGCGCTGGCCGCGGAAGGCGCTCATCTCGCGCTTTGCGCGCGCAGTCCGGAGGCGCTGATCGAGGTGGCGGAAGAGGCGCGAAGCGTTCATGGCGTGGAGGTCTATACCGAGACCCTCGATGTTTCCGAGGATAACCGGGTCCGGCAGTTCTGTGAATCCGTTCGGTCCCGCTTCGTCCGCGTCGACGTTTGCGTGACCAATGCCGGAGGTCCCCCGGCCAAGCCATTCTCGGAAACGACAATCGCGGAGTGGGACCGCGCCTATCAACTGAATCTGCGCAGCATCGTCTCCTTTGCCCAGGGAGTTTTGCCTTCCATGCAGCGGCAGCGCTGGGGACGGCTGATCACCATCACCTCCATGACGGTCAGGCAGCCCGTGCCGGAGCTGGTTCTTTCCAATGCCGTGCGGGCTGGTGTGCTGGGGCTCGTTCGCTCGCTGGCGACACAATACGGCCCGGACAACATCACGATCAATAATGTAGGGCCGGGCTACACCGCGACCGACCGCGTGAAAGAACTGGCCGAGACGCGGGCGCGAGAAACCGGGCAACAAGCTGGCGAGTATGAGGCTTCGCTGGCAAAAGACATTCCCTTGCGACGGTTGGCCACGCCGGAAGAAGTGGCCGACGCCATCGTCTGGCTGGCATCCGAGCGTGCCGCGTATGTCACAGGGCAAACCATTCTGGTGGATGGCGGCGTCTATCGCGGGCTTTGAGTCGCCGTTTCTCACATCCCCGGTACCATCCATCACCATGGGCGAGGCACGCAATGCGTCCAATCGCCGGAGCGTGGCCGGGAGCGATCCTAGAGAATGTAGCGCGACAGATCCTGGTCCTTCACGATGGAGGCGACCATCTGGCGCACGTAATCGGCGTCGATGGCAATGACTTTTTCCGGGCCAAGCAAGCCCTCGCGCTCCACCAGAGGGATGGTTGCGGAGGGGCGATAGCTCGTCTTGGGATCCGCGCTCGCCGCCAGGGAAATGGACGATTCGGCATCCGGCAAGCTGGAACCCGCATTGGGAGCTTCAGAAGATCTGTCCGGCTTGCCTGATGCGCCATGCTTTGCCAGGTCCGGCGCGTCGAAGCTCACTTCATCCAGGACGCGCTCCATGATCGTATGCAGGCGGCGCGCGCCGATGTTTTCCGTCGCCTCATTCACCTTGAAGGCAAAATTTGCAATTTCGGCCAGCGCTTCAGAGGAAAACTCCAGCTTCAGGCCTTCGGTTTCGAGCAGCGCGGTGGATTGTTTGACCAGAGACGACTTTGGCTCGGTCAGAATCTTGATGAAGTCCTCTACGGTAAGGGATTTCAGCTCGACGCGGATGGGGAATCGCCCCTGCAGTTCGGGGATCAAATCGCTCGGTTTGGAGACGTGGAACGCTCCTGCCGCGATGAACAGAATATGGTCCGTGCTGACCATGCCGTAGCGCGTGTTGACGGTGGTGCCTTCCACGATGGGCAGAATGTCGCGCTGCACGCCTTCACGAGATACGTCGGGCCCGTGGCCGCCTTCGCGTCCTGCGATCTTGTCGATCTCATCCAGGAAAATGATGCCGGAATTCTCCACGCGCTCGACCGCCGCGCGGGTCACCTGGTCCATATCGATCAGCCGCTGTTCCTCTTCCTGCACCAGATACTCAAAGGCCTCGGCGACCTTCATCTTGCGTTTTTTCGTGCGCTGGCCGAACAGGTTGGGCAGGATATCTTTCAGATTGATGTCCATCTCCTCCATGCCCTGGTTGGAGATGATTTCAAGCGAAGGCGTGTTGCGTTCGCGCACCTCAATCTCAACTATCCGCTCGTCCAGCTTGCCCTCGCGGAACTGCACGCGCAGTTTTTCGCGCGTGCGCTGGTGCGAGTCGCTGGAAGCGGGTGCTGCGGCACCGGAAGACCCGGCTGAGGCCGGGCTGGGGAATGCGAGCGTGTTGATATTTCCGTCGCCGGAAAACACTGTCGAGATCGGCGTAGGGGAGTTGGCGGGCGGCGAAACCGGTACCGGGCCGGCAGGTGGCAGCAGCAGGTCCAGCAGGCGCTCTTCCGCATTCAGTTCGGCCTTGTCCTCCACCTCTTCCAGCTTTTCTTCGCGCAGCATGTCTATGGCGATCTCAACCAGGTCCCGCACCATGGATTCCACATCGCGGCCGACGTAACCGACCTCAGTAAATTTCGAGGCCTCCACCTTGAGAAACGGGGAATTGGTCAGCTTGGCGAGCCGTCGTGCGATTTCGGTTTTCCCAACGCCGGTTGGCCCAATCATGATGATGTTTTTGGGCATGATATCGTCGGCCAATTCTGGCGTGAGCTTCTGCCGGCGCATGCGGTTGCGCAGCGCGATCGCGACAGCGCGCTTGGCCGCGTGCTGGCCCACAACATATTTGTCGAGCTCGGAGACAATCTCTCGCGGCGTCATTTCTTCCAGCGAGAGCGCCTGATCTTCTTCAATGCCAGGAAGGTAAATAGCCATGGTCCACTCCTTGTCCGTTCAGAGGGCGCGGCAGCCTGCAGCTCATCGGCTGCATCGGCTACAGTTCTTCAATGGTGAGGTGGTCGTTCGTATAAATGCAGATCTGTCCCGCGATGCGCAGGGATTTTTCCGCAATCTCGCGCGCCGGCAAATCGGTGTTCTGCATCAGGGCCCGGGCTGAGGCCAGCGCGTAGGAGCCTCCGCTGCCGATGGCAATCACGCCCTCATCGGGTTCGATCACGTCTCCCGCGCCGCTGATCAGATAGGTCTGCTGCAGATCGGCGACGACCAGCATGGCCTCCAGGTTGCGCAGCATTTTATCGGTGCGCCAGTCCTTGGCCAGCTCGACGGCGGACCGCCCCAGATTGCCAGCGTACTGCTCCAGCTTGCCCTCAAACCGGCTGAAGAGTGAAAAAGCGTCTGCCGTGGAACCGGCAAAGCCGGCCAGAACCTTGTCCAGATAGAGCCGCCGAATCTTGCGCGCGGAGTGCTTGATCACGCTCTCACCCAGGGTGACCTGTCCATCGGCGGCCATCACGAGACGGCCTTCCCGGCGAACGCAAAGCACCGTCGTGGAACGGATGCGGGGCTGGTGGGGGGAGGACTTGCGGCTGGCGGCGGCTGGACCAGGCCTGCGGCGGAACGGTTGCTGCTCCGATCCAGAGTACATATAGGTGTCGAACATCGTCAGTCCTGATTATAGGGCAAACTGGCGCACGGTTTTTGGCATCCATCCAGCCGGAGGGTCAATCCGGAAAACGGCGCTCCCGGCGATAGGGGGCCAGCGCCGTATATGCTACGTGGTAGAACTGAGTCTGGGGTCAGACCTTCACTTCCTGGATTGCGGGCACAATAATGAAAAATTGGTCGACGTCTTCGGCAGCGCACCAGATCGTGCAACATCTACCATTGGTGGCAACAGCCAGTTTGGGAGTGGCCGCGGGAGCCGGGCTGATCGCCTGGTGGGTGATTTCCCGGCGTGAAACTCCGCAGGAAATCGAGCGGCAAAGGCGCGAATATCTGGTGGAACACGGACGGATTATCGACGGTACGGTGCTGGACTGGACGGAGCAGACCGACACGGGCGACCTGAAGACCCTGCTCTATACTTACGAAATTTCCGGAGTCACCTACGAGTGCGCGCAGGACCTGAGCTATCTGCAGGACCGGGTGCGTGTGGATCCTTCGTGCCTGGGGATGCCCTCGTCGATCCGCTACGATTCCAAAAATCCGGCCAACAGCATCATCGTTGCCGAGGAGTGGAGCGGGCTGCGCTTTCAGAAGCCCCGGTCCGAGCGTTTGTCCCGGCCCAGCAACAACGCGGTTCCCGATATGGCCTAGCGGACGCCGTGAAGTTGCGGGAAGCATTAAACTTAATCTATGCACCTTCACGGGCCAGCGACGGACCGGACCAAACGCATCTTGCGAGTGTCTCTGGCTCTGACGTTCGCCTACATTCTGCTGACCTTCTTCCTGGGGCTGCGTGCGCATAGCCTCGCCCTGCTGTCGGAATCCGGCCATAACACCTCCGATTTTCTTGCACTGCTGATGTCGTTCGTCGCGGTCTACTTCCATGCCCGCCCGGCGACGGACAAAAAGACCTTCGGCTATTGGCGGGCTGGCGTGCTGGCCGCCTTTGTCAATGCGATTGCTCTGATAGGGATTGCGGGCTGGCTGGCTACGGAAGCGATCGCTCGCCTGCTCCACCCCCTAACGGTGGAGCCGCGTCTGATGATGGGCACCGCGGCAGTCGGTGTGGTCATGAACGGCGTCCTGGCCTGGATGCTCTTCCGCGTTGCCGACGATGTGAACATACGGGGAGCGTTCATTCACATGCTGGGGGACACGCTTTCGACGGCTGCGGTCATCGCCGGCGGCGCACTGATTGCCTGGACGGGGCGGCAGTGGGTCGATCCCGTGCTCTCGCTGGTCATTGCGGTGATTATCTTCTGGTCTTCGCTTTCCATCGTGCGGGAGACGCTCAATATTCTTCTCGAAGGCACTCCGGACAATGTTTCGCTTGCCGAGATTCGCAGCGCCATGCAGTCGGTCGCCGGGGTGTCCGGCGTGCACGATCTTCACGTCTGGAGCCTTGGATCCAACCTGCACGCACTCGCCTGCCACGTCAGCATTTCGGATATTCCACCGTCGGAGAGCCGCCGCATCCTGTCGGATCTGAACCACGAGCTTCGCGAGCACTTCCATATATCCCACACGACCATTCAATTCGAGATGCGCGACGAAGCAGGTTGCGAGGTCGAGGATGGCTGCCTGCCCGTGGGCCAATCGGAAATGCCCGTCCATGCCCACAGCCACCTTGGCCATTCGCATTCACACTGATTTCTGTACAGCAGGCGCATGTTGCCGGTCCGGCGGTAAGACGAGACGCCGGCGAGGAGAAGCATGGTGGATTATCGAATTGTAAGTGTCGTTCTTTTTCTTGCCTCCGCCGCACTCTTGCTGTGGGCCCTCCGGCTCAGAAAGAACAACATGATGCTCAACGCGGAAGTAGAGCAACTGAGCGAGCAGCTCGCTCAAGCCGTGGAGCGCCTGGCGCGGTATGAGTCGGAGCCAAAAGGAAAGATGTTTGCCAGGACAGTCAATCTGCTGGCTTCGGCCGGGGTGCCCGGGTTGATGCTTCTCGGCGCGATGGCGATCTCCGGATATACCGGCGCTGCGGCGGTCACGGTCGCGCTGGCGTCCCTGGGTGGCCCCGCGGGTATGCTTGGCGGCATTGGAGTGCTGGTATCCGTGGGTATCGCAATCGCGAAATTTGGATTGCCGGAGTTGAGTATGGCGGTGGTGCGAAAACTTCTGGAGACGCATTCCAAAACGGATATGCTGCGGCAAATTGAGGCTTTGCCCGCACCTGTACCGCAAAGCGTACGGTCCAAAGCCAAATCTCTCCTGGACAACAAATGAGAGGTGCGCTTCTTGCATCCGCTGCGGAGCGCATTTCATTCTTTTGCATGCTGGGTCTCGTATATTTCCGCGACCCGCTCCAGCGTGTCGATTTCATCCAGCGGCTTGTCAGTTCGTGTGCGCACGATGCGCGGAAAGCGTAACGCGTAGCCGCTGCTGTGCCGGTCCGACCGCATGACGTTGTTGAAAGCGACTTCCAGAACGATTGTTGGTTCCACCAGCAGTTGGCCGCCGCTTTCCTCCATTGTGTGCTGCTGGAACCATGGCGTCAGATTTGCAATCTCTTGATCCGTCAGACCGGAATACGCTTTGCCGACCTTCACCAAATCTTCGCCGTTCCGCACAGCAAATGTGTAGTCGCTCAGCACGGCGGCGCGCTTTCCATGCCCGTACTCAACAGCGGTCACTACAACGTCCAGCGTCGCCAACTCTCGCTTGATCTTGAGCCACGCCGCTCCGCGTCTGCCCGGCTGATAGGCGGATGCAAGAGACTTCACCATCAGGCCTTCATTGCCGCGCGCGCGCGCGGCTGAGAAGATCGCATCGAGTTGTTCCGCGGAAAGCATCGGCATGACAGGCGAAAGCTTCAATCGTGATGGATGTTTGCGGTCATCTGTAACTTCTCCGGTTGCAAATAGCGAAATTTGAGATTCCGCTTTTCCTTCCACGTGTACATGGGGTTCGGTGATGCGCTGCATGGCCTCTGCCCATGCCTCCAGGTGATTCCTGCGAACCTGCAGGGGAAGGTTGAGAAGCAGTTGATTGCTGCGTAACAGCATGTCGAACGCCATGAACATCACAGGGGACGCGGTCCGCAGGGCGGAGGTTACGCGCTTACGGCCCAGCCGGGGCTGGAGCGCGGTAAAGGGCATTGCGCGACCGGCGGCAAAATCCCACGCAAGAATCTCGCCATCGAGAATCGCCGGTTCTGTCGCATGGGCAAACCACTCGACAATTTCAGGAAAGCTGGCGGTGATGTCGTCTCGAGTGCGTGAAAAGATGCGTACGCGTCCGGGTTGTGCAGGGTCGCCGCAGTGGATCTGGGCCCGCATGCCATCGTATTTGTCTTCCACCTGGGCCGAAGCATCGTTTCCCGCGGGCATGGCAGCGCCCGGTTCCGCAGTCTCCTCCTGGTGCTTCGTTGCCTGCGACAACTTTGCATAAGCTTCGTGCGCGCTTGCGGCGGGAGTCGCCAGCATAAATCCCAGAGAGTGAAACATCCGAAAGCTCGCCGTGCCCAGCGTGTGCCGCCATGCAAGCTCCACCACGGAGGGCAGACTGCCGAGCAGCATTCCGGCATGTCGCACGGCGCTCAGCGGTTCTTCGGCTGCTGCGGCGATCGCCTCCTCGACCAGGCTTTGCTGCACGCCGGTGCGCATGTCCCCCAGCAGCAGCTTGATGAAGTACTTCGCTTCGATGGGCGAAAAACCTCTCAGGGTATCCACAAGCTGAGCAAACTTGACCGCCTGCAGGCGTGCGACGGCGAGGGCATCCAGATGGGCCGCCACTTCATGCAGGCCAAGTCCCGCCACCTTGCTTTGTGGAACAATGCGAAACAGTTCCTCGGCTGTAGCGCCAAGGTCGCCGTGCTTGCGGTAGGTTGCATGAAAAGTCTGGGGCGTCGTTGGGACGATCGCCTCCAAAGCACGCACAACCAGGCGTCCGCCGATGTTCACCGCGCGCGCTTCGTTTTCCGGAAAGACGGAGCCTGTGAGATATTGAGCCGCCAAACCCGCGGAGGCGGCATCCAGCGGGCGCAGATAGGCCGCAATCGCCGCGCGTTTCTCCAGTTTGCTCCGGGTTGTGGCCAGAGATTCGCAAATCTCCGCAAAGCTGAGCCACGAGGCGCTGTCAGTCATTGTTTCGTCAACCCCAACTTGCGGAAACGAGGTACCATAGCCATTGCAGGCCATGAAAATTCCCGCCGCAATCCGCTCCTGTGGTGAGACGCTCTATTAGCGGTTCCCGCCGCTTTTCCACTTTGCAAAAATAGCCATTCGCTTGAAATCCTTTAACAGATACGCATCAGCTCCGCCAGATTCGAAACTGGCAATGGAAGAGTCATCATGTTAGAACGTCTGACACAAATTGTGGCTCGCTACGACGAGCTTTCCCGCCAGCTCTCCGACCCTGCGCTGGTGTCCGATCAGCAGCAGTACCACAAGATCGCCAAGCAGCACCGCGATCTTGAACCCCTGGTCGATAACATCCGGGAATTACAGCGCATCGAGCAGGGAATCCAGGAAGCGAAGGCGATGGCTGCAGAGCCGGACCCGGAAATTCGCGCGATGGCGGAAGAGGAGTTAGCGGAATTGCAGGCGCGGCGCCCTCAGGTCGAGGAACGCATCCGTGTCCTGCTGCTGCCGAAAGATCCCAACGATGAGAAGAATGTGGTGCTGGAAATTCGGGCAGGCACGGGCGGCGATGAAGCCTCCCTGTTTGCCGCGGAGCTGTTCCGTCTCTACACCCGTTTTGCGGAGTTGCATCGCTGGCGGGTTGAAGTGCTTTCCATGTCGGAGTCCGGGGTGCGCGGATTGAAGGAAGTGATTGCCATCATTGAGGGCGACCGGGTCTATTCGCAAATGAAATTCGAAGGCGGCGTGCATCGCGTGCAGCGCGTGCCGCAGACAGAAACTCAGGGCCGGGTGCATACCTCCGCTGTTACGGTCGCGGTGCTGCCGGAGGCCGAAGACGTGGACGTTAAAATTGAAGCCAAGGACTTGCGCATCGATACGTTCTGCTCCTCCGGGCCGGGCGGTCAATCGGTGAACACGACCTATTCCGCAGTACGAATTACTCATCTGCCCACCAATACAGTTGTCAGTTGTCAGGACGAAAAATCGCAGATCAAGAACCGGGAAAAAGGGATGCGCGTGCTGCGAGCGCGGCTCTATGAGATGGAGATGGAGAAGCAGCAACAGGCGCTTGCCAAAGAACGCAAGCAGATGGTCGGCACGGGCGACCGGAGCGAGAAGATCCGCACCTACAACTTTCCGCAGAACCGATTGACCGACCACCGCATCGGTCTGACTGTCCACCAGTTGGCGGAGGTGATGGAGGGCAAACTGCAGCCCGTGGTGGACGCTCTGATTGCGCATGACCAGGCGCAGCGCCTGCAGCAGGAATCGGCCAGCGCATGAGAGGAATGCTCGATCACTCGATGAGCGTGGGCGACGCAATCGGCTGGGGTGCGGCGGCTCTCGAGCAGTCCGACGATGTATTCCGCACCAGCCGCGCCGATGCGACGCTTCTGCTGCGGCATGTGCTGCAGATTCCTCACGCGGAGCTGTTTGCATATCGAGAGCGTCATCTGACCATGCTGCAGACGCAGACCTATCAGGCGCTCATCAACGAGCGATTGAAAGGCAAACCCATCCAGTACATCACCGGGGAACAGGAATTTTTCGGTCTGCCATTTCGCGTCACTCCGGATGTCCTGATTCCACGCCCGGAGACGGAACACCTTGTCGAGGCGGCGATTGCTCGCATGGAGAATCTTCCAGCGCCGCGCATCGTGGATGTCGGCACCGGCTCCGGCGCAATTGCGGTCGCGTTGGCGCATTCCCTGCCACACGCCCGGGTCGTCGCGCTGGACATCAGCGGAGCGGCGCTTGCGATCGCGCAGCAAAACGCGCAGCAGAACGGCGTGGCGGCCCGCATTCGCTTTATGGAGTCGGATTTGCTCGCCGCGGCTGCCGGAGAACGATTCGATGCAGTGGTCTCCAATCCGCCGTACGTCGCACTTTCGGAACGTAACTCGCTGGCGAAGGAGGTGCGCGATTTCGAGCCGCCGCTTGCGTTGTTCGCGGGTCCGACCGGGTTGGAAATTTACGAGCGTCTCATCCGCCAGGCAGCCGATGCGCTGGAGTGCGGCGGGTGGTTGATGCTGGAAATCGGCTATGGCCAGCGGAATGCCATCGCACAAATGCTACGGGGCTGGAGCGCCGTGGAATTTATTCCGGACCTGCAAAACATTCCCAGAGTCGCGCTGGCACAGCGAGTCTGATCGCTTCCTGCGGCTTTGCCGCAACTCCAGGCGTGTGAAATCAGAAGTTGAGCCTCGCGGCCAATTGGATTTCTCTTGGGGTGTAGATCGCATCGCTGTTCACGTTGGTCGTCACCCCGTAAGTCGGATTGAATTCCAGATATGGATGCGCCGCGGTCGAACCCGAAGGACATCCCTGGGTGAGCGGGGTGGAGCAGGCTGTGTAGCCCAGGGTGTCCACGCGCGTCACATTCTGCGTGTTGGTCAGGTTGAAGGTTTCGGCGAAGAGCTCCACATAAGCGCGCTCGCCCACAGGAATCCGCCGGGTGAATCTGAAACTGGTCGTTTGGGTGGAAGGAAAGCGATAGCTGTTGCGCTGCAGAATGTTCAAGCGCGAGGGACCGCCTGCCCCGTTGATGCCGAAGAACGCTCCGCCCGGCGCGCTGCCGCCTACCCCGAGCGTGTACGGCAATCCTGTCTGCCACGCGACGACGGGAGAAATTCCATAGTCGTTCAGCAGGTAGCCGCGCCATCCCTGCTTGCGCCAGGTGGTCCATGCTGTTCCATGCGCCACCAGACGCTGCCGTACATCCGTGTTGGAGTTGCCATATTCCAGAGCCATGTCGTTCGGCTCCAGAATGTTTGTAGGAGATTTATTCAGCAATTCATTTTCGTTGTAGTCCAGAGCATGCGCGAAGGTATAGTTCAGACCGAAGCTGATGCCACGCAATGTTCGATGTTCCACCGCCAGCACACCGGCGTTGTAGTTGGAATTTACATTGCTTAGCAGTTCCGTAATGCTGCTATAGAGATAATTGGGCCGGACCGAAGTGTAAAGAGGTGTTGAGTAGATCGCGCCTTGTGGAAGCGGGCTCTTTTTACCAAGCGGCGCGCCAGGAATATCAATGGTGTAGTTCAACTGGCCTATGGTCGCGTCGTCAATGTTGGTGTCAATGAAGTTGGGAAGATCTCGTCCCTGACTGGTCAGGTAAGACAAAGTCAAGACCGTGTTCCATCCTACAGTTTGTTCGAGCGT
This sequence comes from Acidobacteriaceae bacterium, assembly GCA_027323885.1. Classification (GTDB taxonomy): domain Bacteria; phylum Acidobacteriota; class Terriglobia; order Terriglobales; family Acidobacteriaceae; genus JAKAAZ01. The sequence continues at coordinate 3,916 of DAHVZT010000004.1, read as the reverse complement.
AAAGGTCCCTTGAATACTTTCCGGAGCTTGATAGTTCTTTGCGAAATAATAAGCGCTCGGCAGGGAAAAACGGGCCGCTCCTGTTGGAGCGCTGAAATCGATACTGGGGAACTGCGGCGCACCAAAAGCGATGGAAGAAGGATAGCGATAGGTTCTCTGCGCCTGGGGTGATCCTGTGCTGGTAAGGGCCGAGAACAAAGTGTTGTTTACAATCCTTCCGTAGAAAACCCCGAAGCCCGCGCGCAAAATCGTGCGGGCATTTCCAAAGATGTCCCATGCCAGCCCTGTGCGCGGGCCAAGATTATTGCGGTCATCCGGATAGTTGGCGGTCTGTGGAAGCTGCGGATTGATCAGGAACGCATGTGGCACGCGTTCGTACTCATAGCGCATTCCCGCAGTGAGCGTGAGTCGTGGGAGGGCTCGCCACTCATCATTGAGGAAGCCGGAGAAGTCGTTCGTCGTGATAAAAAAGCCCGGCTGCCCGAAAGTTTGCGAGAAACCCGCATAGCTGTCCACGTAATGCACGGGCGGCGGAGGTCCCAACCCGTCGACCGCGTGGTAATAGTCGGCCAGAAACCCGGCAAAGGATGTGTAATAGTACTTACCCGCGCCAGTGTTCAGGTTGTCCAGCAGATCCGCATTGCGGTCCCAGTCCGCGCCCACTTTGATGATGTGATTGCCTGCTACCCAGGAGATGGAATCGGAAATTTCCGCGCGATGCTCATCGGGAAATTCCGGGCGCGGAAGCTTCGCCGGATTGCCCAGAATCAGCCCTTCACCGGAATCGCCTCCCGCAATGCTGATCTCCGGAGCCAGACCGAACTGGTTTTGCCCCAGCGGGGCTTCCGCGCCGGCGGGCAAAGGGCTCGACTCGCTATCCAGTTCATGGGACAACTGCAGGCGGAATTCATTGGCCACATTTTCTGTCAGAAAAGTCGTCAGCCGCGCAATTCCCCAGTCCACGCTTACAGCGTCGTCACCCAGGCTATGCACGCCATATTGCGTGGAGCTTTGCGTCTGTACGCCATTGGGCGAGTTCCAGCGCATCCGGTTGTAGGAGAAGGTCGCATGATTTCTGTCATTGATCAGCCAGTCAAGCTTTGGGAAGCTCAGCGTCTGGTGGCCGGTTCGAGGCGCAAGTCCGGTGAGCGTTCCGATCATCCGCAGGCCTTTTCTATATTGCTCAATCCCGGCGGAATATGACGGCAAATCGAGCCGGTCGTAGGTCTGGCATGCGCCTTGGGTGGCTTCAAACTGGAAGACACTTGCGTAATAGGCGCTTCCGCCCAGTCCGGTGGAGTTATAGGGCGGCAGGTTCGCGCAACTGATCGGAAACCCGAGATAATTACCCGCTGGAATGGATGCGATCGGCTGGGCATAGATGGCCCTGGGATAGCCTACGCGTGACACGGAAGGAAAATCACGGGTTTCGTAGTCGAAGGAATAAAACCAGAACAGGCGGTTTTTCCTGATCGGTCCACCGGCGGCAAATCCGGTTTGTCTCCGCACATCCAGCGGCCGAAAGGGACTGGTCACAAAGCTGCCACTGCTGGTGTTGAAACTGGTGAGCGTCGTGTAGGGATTGGTGGCTGCCAGATCGCTGTTGCGTTCGAAGTAGAAGACCTGTCCGTGCAGGCGATTGGTGCCGCTCTTGGTCACGGTGTTGATCACACCGCCCGCGGAGCGCCCGTACTGGGCGGAATAGTCGGCTGTGTTCACCTGAAATTGCTCGACCGCGGCCATGCTGATGGAATAGGGAGCGCGCGTGCGTCCCCGCTCTTCTGAGAAGAAGGCCTCATTATTGTCGGCGCCGTCCACTGTGTTGTTATTCAGCAGCACGCTCACGCCGCGAAAGCTTAACAGGCCATTGCCGGCATGGTCGCTGACCACGCCGGGGGTCAGGAGGGCAAAACTGCTCCACCGCCGGCTGTCGGAAGGTATGTCCTGCAACTGGGTCTGCGTAATGTTCATCGCGAGAGAGGGATAGGTGGCCTGGAGAAACGGGACAACGGTGTGCACATCCACCGTGCTTGTTGAGGCGCTTACCTGCAGAGCAGGGCTGAGAATCGTTCGCCGTCCCAGCTCCACGACTACGTGGTTTGCGGTGAATGCCGCAAATGCGCTGGCGGTAATGTCGACCGAGTAAGTCCCTGGGGGAAGGTCGGCCAGCGCGTAATTGCCGCCACGGTCGGAGTAGCCCAGAAATTCTGCTCCGGTTGCATTGTTCACCGCCAGAATACGAGCGTTGGGCAGCACCGCATGCGCAGGATCGTAAACCGTGCCGCCGAGCACGCCCGTGGTCGACTGCGCGCGCAGCAACGCTGGGAACAGCAGCAGCAGAAGGCAGAGCCCTGCGGCCGCGTGCCGGTGGGGGCCGACCAAGCGCAGCATGCAATCTCCTGAAGGCTTGTTGATCCGTTCAGGCTTCTGCGGTTCTGCCTTGGCGGATGACAACTGAAATAGTTGCAATGAAACAAGGGTTCTGCGGGAACGGGTCTAACCCATTTCCATGTATTGGTGGTGCGTGAGCGTTACACTGAGAGTAGCGCGATTTTTGCACCCCAGGAAGACAATTTCTATTCATGTTTATTGATGAGGTAAGGATACGGGTCAAGGCCGGCGACGGCGGCAATGGCTGTATGGCTTTTCGCCGGGAAAAATTCGTTCCGCGCGGGGGACCTTCCGGGGGAGACGGTGGCCGGGGCGGCGATGTGATTCTGGAATCCAGCGAGCGGCATAATACGCTGGTCCACTTTCGCTTTAACCCGGAGCACAAGGCCGAACGAGGCCGTCACGGCGAGGGCTCGAACTGCAGCGGCCGCGAAGGCGAAGATGTGGTGCTTAAAGTCCCGGTCGGCACGGTCGTTTACGATGACACGACCGGCGAGCTGATCCACGATTTTCAGCGTCCCGATGAGCGCGTGATTCTTGCGCGGGGCGGCCGTGGCGGGCGGGGTAATCAGCATTTCGCCACTTCCACCCATCAGGCGCCTCGCGAACATGAACTTGGAACGCCTGGCGAGGAGCGCCTGGTCCGCATGGAGCTCAAGCTGCTGGCCGATGCTGGTCTGGTGGGCTATCCAAATGTTGGCAAATCCACTCTGATCGCGAGAATCTCCGCAGCCAAGCCTAAAATCGCGGATTATCCATTCACCACCCTGGAACCGAATCTCGGGGTGGTCACGGTGGGGGAAGCGCCGCATGAGGAGAGTTTCGTCATCGCCGATATTCCCGGGCTGATTGAAGGCGCGCATCTCGGCTCCGGACTGGGAGTGCAGTTCCTGCGGCACATCGAACGTACGCGACTGCTGCTGCACATTGTGGACGTGTCGGACGCAAGCGGCCGCACCGACCCTGTGGAAGACTACAAAATTATCGAATCGGAACTACGCAGTTTTGGTCATGGACTTGAAGAGAAGCCGCGCATTCTGGTGGCCAGCAAAATCGACAGCGCCAATCCCGAAAAGCTGAAGAAGCTGCAGGCCATGGCGAAGCGGAAGAAGATTCCGCTGTATCCAATCTCCGCCGTAACCGGAGAGGGCATCGATGCGCTGAAGTACGCCGTGGCGGAGCGTGTCCGTTCTCAACGTGAGTCGCTGAGCAAGGTCGGCTGACGCGGTGCGCCGGATTGCATTTTTCGGCGGAAGCTTCGACCCTCCCCACCGGGGGCACCTTGCGCTGGCCCGTGCCGCGGCGGATCGCTTCGCGCTGGACGAGGTTCTATTTGCTCCGGTCGGCAGGCAGCCATTGAAAGCATCAGCCAGCACCACGTCCTTCCTCCACAGGTATGCAATGACTGCCCTGGCAACGCAAGGGGACGCGCGGTTCGTCCCGTCGCTGATCGACGCGCCGCAGCAATCTGGCGTGGCGGAGGTTGCGAAGGCTGCACCCAACTACACGGTCGATACACTCCGGC
>DAHVZT010000132.1 GCA_027323885.1 Acidobacteriaceae bacterium | reverse complement strand
TTGCTTTCGCTGGATTTGGATTGGCAATTCTCTGGAGGCGGTCAAGAGCTTTCCGCAAGCGGTAAGAAGTGAAGTGGGCTTTGCGCTCTATCAGGTGCAGACAGGCGGAAAGCATGTGAACGCGAAGCCGCCGCGCGGATTCGGCGCGAGCGTTCTGGAGATTGTCTCGGACCATCGCGGCGACACATTCCGCGCGGTGTATACGGTGAGACTCGCTGGCCGGGTGTATGTTCTCCACGCCTTTCAGAAGAAATCGAAGACGGGGATCGCAACGCCCAAAGCGGAGATGGAACTGGTGAGGTGGCGGCTCAAACGCGCGATGGAATTGAACGCCGCACAGGAGAAGTGAACATGCCGAAACGCGATTATGTAGAGAGCACGGGAAACGTCTTTGCCGATCTTGGCCTTCCGGAGCCGGATGAAGCTCTGGCCAAAGCTGAACTGGCGCAGAAAATTGTTGCCATTATCCACGAACGGCGGTTGACGCAGACGGACACCGCAGTGATCCTTGGAATAGACCAGCCGAAAGTTTCTACCCTGATGCGCGGACGGCTCTCTGGATTCTCCATCGAACGGCTGCTGCGCTTTCTGCTGCTGCTGGGGCGCGACGTTGAAATCAATGTGAAGACTCGTCCGCGTTCGCGCTCCCAATCCCGCTTAATGGTGGCGTAAAAGCGGCTTTCCAGGACAGGCTGGTGACGACCGGCACAGTTCCTTCGGAGGGGAGCGGAGTCGTAATCGTGGTAAGAAACCGTAGTAGAAAATATATCATAGAGTTGTAGGCTAATGATTATATGGCGGTAAGTGGCCGAATGTGAGTGACGCCTCGGCCATTTCGAATCAATCGGTTATTTCGTTAGATTCCATGCAACGCTCGTATCCGGGCGTCAATGGCTGACAACCTCTCCGCGTCTCGGGTATTTTCCGGGAAGGCCGTGCCAGAAATGAAGGTCACAACAAGGTACTTCAGCTACGTCGCGCTCGACGGAGATTCCCCGGTCCTCACTTCTAGTTCGCTTCCTGATGGCTAGGTCGATTCGCGGAAGGCCGTGACGATCGGGGGATGGGCGTGGAGCGGCTCTTTTGCAGCCGCAGCCCCAGTCGCTTAAGCTGCCGGCTCAATAGCGAGGGGCAAACCTCAACCTGGTACTGGAGAGCCAGCAGGTACTGCAGTTCCACCAGCGTTCGGTTCGGTCGCTCGTTCAGCCACTTTCCCAGCGCCCTATGTAATTCCGGCGTGAGTCGGCTCCGCGGTCCGCGCCGGTGACGCACCCGCTCCGATTGCCCGCTGCGCTTGCGTTGGTCGATGACCTTGCGCGCCCAACCGTAGCTGACGCCAAAGTTCTCCGCCACCTTCCGTACACTCTGCCGGTCACGATCGCGCGCCGCCAAAAAAAATCATCTTCAAAAGCTCTTGCCATTCTCGTTGGTGTCCTTGGAATTGCCAGAACAAGCTTATCCCGATCTGTCAATCCGTCCCGACTTTTGGCATGCGGATTCCGTAGCAGGTCACTTCGTCTCTGGCTGTCGTTCCTGATGTCTTCGATCAGGATAGTAACAAAAGCAAGCGGTCTTTTCTAAACCTCGACCACCGTGGCGAACAATCTGGAGCGAATTTACAGATACCGCGTTCAAAGGAAGGATGAGTCATTCTGAGCGAGCGTAGAATCCAGAGAATGATGGCGGAGTGCACGATGCGCATATCTTCCGGAATCCTTACTGGGAAGTGCGGTGCCTGCCCTGAGCGAAGTCGAAGGGTTCACAATGAATCCCTCCCGCAGAAACTGCACAAACTGTAAATCCGCTCCAAACACGCGCTACGAAGTAAGTCCCAACCCATCGCCATCTACTTCGTATAGACGACAACGCGGCTAGCCTTCCTCCTCGACCGTTGTAGACTGATTTGTCTTTGCCGCGGCAATGATCTTTTCCTGCGTTTGCGGCAGAACAAAGTCGTAGTGGTCCATCTCCATGTGAAAACTTCCTTGGCCCTGCGTCATCGCCGTCAGATCGGCGCCGTAGGTCAGCATGTCCGCCATCGGTACTTCCGCCTGGATGATTGTCTGCCCAGGTACGGAACTGGGTTCCATTCCGAGAACACGCCCATGTCGTCCCGGCAGGTCCCCCATCACAGTTCCGGCAAATGAGTCGGGCGTGTGAATGCTGACGCGCATCACCGGCTCCAGCAACGCCGGACGCGCCCGTTCCATGCAGTCGCGGAAGGCCAGCCGCCCAGCGATGCGGAAACTCATCTCATTCGAATCCACTTCGTGATACGAGCCATCGAAAACCGTCACGCGAAAATCCACCATGGGATGGCCCGCGAGATATCCCCGATCGGCCGCCTCCCGCACGCCTTTTTCAATCGCCGGAACATAGTTGCGCGGGATCGCTCCGCCGAAAATATCATTCACAAACTCGAAGCCTCCGCCGCGCGGCAATGGCTCAATGCGAATCTTGCAATCGCCGAATTGCCCATGCCCTCCCGACTGTTTCTTGTGCCGCCCATGGCCCTCGGCCTGCGCGCGAATCGTCTCTCGATACGGCACCTTGGGAGCTTTCAGCGTGACTTCCGTGTGGTACCGGCGACGCAGCTTCGACACCACCACTTCAACATGTTGCTGGCCCGTCCCGGCAATCAGAAATTCATTCGTCTGCGGGTCGCGGAAAAAACGGATCAGCGTATCTTCTTCCATAATGCGGTGCAGGGCATTGGCCAGCTTGTCCTCATCCGCCCGGGTACGCGGTTCAATGGCAAACGCAATTGCCGGCTCCGGGTTCTGCACCTGCTCGTACAAGATGGCGTGCCGGCTGTCCCCCAGCGTGTCGCCGGTGTGCGTGCTCCGCAATTTGGCCACCGCGCCCAGATCGCCCGCGTGCAACTCCGGCACAGCCACGGGCTTTTTCCCTTGCATGATGGCAAGGTGTGCCAGCTTTTCCTGCGCCTGCTGTTTGTAGTTGAACACCGAATCGTTGTCGTGGGCGCATCCGGAAAAAACCTTAAAGAATGAAATTTGTCCGGTGAATGGATCGGAGATGGTTTTGAAGACGAACAGTGACAGCGGCCCGTTGTCGATGATCGGCTGGCCTTCTTTTCCCGACGCCGTCTCCGCAACTCCGCTCCCATTTTCCGGCTTCCCGCTCTTCGCGGCCAACGAGGTCGCCGGGACCGGCGCGCGTTCCACCGGCGCGGGCGCATAGACGCGGAAAAATTCCAGCAAACGATCGGTTCCAATGTTGTTCAGCCCGGAAGAAAACATCACCGGGAAAATACGATCCTCCCGGATCGCTTCATGCAGCGCAGTTACCAGGTGTTCTTCGCTCA
>DAHVZT010000125.1 GCA_027323885.1 Acidobacteriaceae bacterium | reverse complement strand
CGGAACTTTGGATTGCTCAATGGAAGTGACAATGGCGCGGGTTGAGTCCAGCAGACCGCCGGGCGTGCCGAGTTCGACAACGACAGCCTGCGCATGAATTTGGGCAGCATGGTCTAGACCGCGCTGCAGATAAGCGGCGCTGATCGGCTGGATTGTGTCATGCAACGTCAGTTCGACGATAACGGGACGGGAGTGCGCCTGCGCGGGCAAGCGGAGCGGCGCTGCTAGAAGTACGAACGCCGCCAGCATGACGGGCAGTACGCCCCGGCAGCCCGCAAGTATGCCATTCCAGATCATGGTGGATGCTTCAACCTCTGCGGCCCATGCCGCGCTCACCTGGACTGCTGACTTTCAATTGCCTGCAAAACACCCTGGGCGGCGGTGTTTTTCGGATCGAGGGCCAGGGCGCGATCGACATTCTGACGGGCTTCCTGCAGCGACCGCTTCGCCAAAGCGAGGCGCGCCAGGACGAGATAGGCTCCCGCATTCGGCTGCATCTGCACAGACTTTTCAGCCTCCTGCTGCGCCACGCCTGCGCTGCCCGCATACTCATGCACCTGCGCAAGGCCGGCATACGCGGCAGCGCTCTTCGGGTCGGATGCAAGCGCAAGTCGAAACTGCCGCTGAGCCTCCAGCAAAAGACCGCCGCTGACGTACGCTTCTCCCTGCTGCGCAAGTACTTTGGCGCGCTGCGGCCCCGGCATGGACTGGAGCTTCATCGCGTCCATTTGTTCGATGGCGAACGCGGCCTGCCGGAACGCGCTTTCGTCGTAGGAGCGGGCAATCCGCTCCAGCGGCTCGTAATCCGGGCTGTCGGCAGAAGCTCGCGCAGCATTGGATGCGGCCGTGGCGGAGGAAGAACTGGTAGTACTCGACTGCGCGCCTGCAGGTTTGTCCTGCTCCGGCCGATCGGCCGCTGCGCCATTCTCGCTGGTTTCAGGAGACGCCGCCTGTTCCGGAACCTGTGCGGATGCAGCCACTCTGCGAACCCCATGCCCGTCGCGCAGCATGATCAGGTTTCTGCGGAGATTCTGGACTTCTTCATCCTGCGGTTTCAATGCGATGGAATGCGCCACAGCCTGCAGGGCTGCGGGATAGTTCTTCACGCGCCGTTCCGAAACCGCCAGATTGAACCAGTAATCCGCATTCTGGGGATTCAGTTGAACCACTCTTTGAAACAGGGCGGTGCCATTCTGGCCGCGGCGGTTGATCGCAATGCCCTCGTTGTTCAGGACCGCCGGCATCGGCAGCACGGATGCAATGGAGGAAAATTCCGTTTGGGCCTGTAGATAGTTGCCCGTGTAGAGGTCACTCAGTCCGGCGTAGAACCTGGCCTCCAGCGAATAGCGGCTGGTTTTGGGCACCTTGCTCAGAGGTTCGATTGCCTGCTCATATTGCTGATCCGCGAAATAAGCCTTCCCAAGTGCCAGCCATGCCTGGGTATAGTTCGGGCTGAGCTGGACGGCTTTCGAAAGGTGAGAAATCTGGTCCTGGCTCGACGAATCCAGCTCCCCGCGAATGTAGTTTTCAAATGCATCCAGGCGCAGATCCCGGCTGGCGGCCAGAAAGGTCTGTTCCTCGACCTTGAGGGCCGGCTGCATCTGAGTGGCCGCCTTCCACGCCAACGCGTTCTCGACATGTATGAGCTGCCCCAGATCACCTGCTTCCCGAACGGCGGGGTCCATCCGGGGTCCGTGCATTTCCAGAACCTGGGCCGTTGCGGTGATTCTGCCGTTGGCGACCGCATAGCTGCCGAATACGAGGTAGTCGACGTCCAGGGTCTGAGCAATTCGATATGTAGTCGCGCGGGTCGGATGAAAATCGACGGGCAGACCAAGATGTTTCAGGGCGTAGCGGCGATCTTCACGGCGGATGGTGAGGAACCCGGCGGAGCTGAGCCGCTGGTTGATGAGGTCGGGAAAGGATGCGCCGATCCATTCCACTCCGGGCTGTGCCGATTTGTTGTCAAACGGAAGCACCCACACGACGTGACCGTCCCACGCGGGGCCCGCTGTGGGAGGAGCTTGCGCTTTCCCGGATGCGCCGACCAGAAGGCAACACGCGAGCAGACCGAACGACAGGAAGCGACACAATCGGTAGCCGCGCGCAGATTCGGGAAGGGGAGTGTGGGTCACAACAGTGGTGATTATAGAAGGCCGCCGGGGGAATCCACGGAAATTTGCGCTTAGCGGAGCCGGGCCTGAATCCACAGAGCAGAAAGCTAGGCGTTGTCCATGGCTAAGTAACGGCAGGCCGTGTTCTGTTAATCTGCTTTTGGCCAGGGTTCACCTATGTGAACTGAGCCGGTTCCGTTCCAACGAGCGTAACCATATTTCAGACAGCCTCTTACTTGCATTACTCTAGCAGGCAATACTGCCCGTTAGGGGCGGGGAATTGTGATGAGGTCTTTGGTTTTCGCCCTCTGTTTCATCTTTACAGCTTTGCGTCTGGGTGGCCAGACGCCTGCTTGGCAGCCCTCGCCCGGACACACACAAGTGCCGATATGGCCCGGGGCGGTACCGGATTGGCAACCTATCGTGGGGCCTGAGCATGTGGAGTTGGCTAATAGGCCCAAGGATCTCGTTGCTGGCAGGCCGTGGCTTGCGGTGGAAAACGTGTCGCGGCCTACGATGACAGTCTACTCGCCGAACGGGAAGAATACAGGGGTTGCCGTTGTGGTCTTTCCGGGCGGTGGTTATTCGGTTCTGGCAATCGATCTTGAGGGCACGGAGGTCTGCGACTGGCTGGCCTCGCGTGGAATTACGTGCGTGCTGCTGAAGTACCGAGTACCGGATTCAGGTCCGGCTTACCATGCCGATTGCAGGTGCAACATCCATCCGAAGGCACCAACGGCGCTGGAAGACGCACAAAGGACAATGGGACTCGTGCGCTTCCACTCAGCGGAGTGGCACATCGATCCGAACAAGATCGGCGTCCTCGGGTTCTCGGCGGGCGGACACTTGGTAGCCAATATCAGCACGCACTTCGCGCAACGTTCCTATGCACCCGTGGATGCTGCAGACAGAGTCAGCTGCCGTCCTGATTTTGCCGCCGCGATCTATCCGGGCCATATGACGGAGAACACGACAGGAGAATTCGCATTGAATCCGGAAATTCCGGTTAGTTCCAGCACGCCCCCCACGTTCTTGCTGCAGAACGAGGATGACAATGTAGACGGTGTTAAGCAATCGTTGGTTTATTACGTCGCATTGAAGAACGCCGGCGTTCCCGTGGAGATGCATCTCTACGCGCAAGGCGGCCATGCATTCGGGCTGCGGCGCACGAAGCTTCCGGTGTCACGATGGCCGGAGTTGGTGGAAACATGGCTGGGGACGATCGGGATGATTTCGGAGTAGGCGGATCGATCCATCGTCGCACAATGGATTCAAAGTGACCTGCTACTGCGCTTAACGAAGGCGGGTGAGTCGGGAATATGCGGCGCGGTCGCCCCCTGGGGTGTCAGGCGTCCCATTTGCGGCCGGTTGAAAAGGATGACAGCCGTCCATAGCCCGCGACTTCGCGCCCTCCAGACCATGTCTCCATGCAACAGGCGGGCGATCGCGCCTGGTGGCACATCATGGTGGAAGCCGAAATATTCCCGGTTCCATTCCGCATCGCCGAAGCGAAGCCACGCCGGAGTGTTTTCGGATTGGTACTTGGTAGAAAACACCAGCGCCGCGTCGTAGCCTGGAAGGTGCATGGCCGACTCGATTTGAGGCAGGGAAAAGTCGTCGATCGCGACCACGGACACCGGGTGGCGAACATAGCCCAGCTCGGGGCGCGTCAATTCATCCGTAGCGGGCCATGCCGTCAGCACGGTCCCACCGCTTGCCCGAAGCAGGATTTGATGGATGCCCTGCTGCTGCATCACGATCATGCTGCGGTAGGTCAGGTTGTCTTCCGGAGCAAAGCGATAGGGTGGATTCACGAACAGGCCGGCAAGAAAAGCCACAACGCTCAGGGCGACGATCCATGGCCACTGCAGTACGCGCCGGCGCCAGGTCGACACGCACAGCAGCAGGATGAGCGGATAAAGCGGCAGCAGATAGCGTGCCAGCAGGGCGCCCCCCATGACCGAAAAGAAGAGAACGTTCGCCAGCAGGATGATGCCGATCTGGGCCTGAGCGTTCCAAGAGACCCGCGGACGCGCGAGGCCATCCTTTTGCACCAAAGCGGGCAGAAACATGGCGGCCACCATACAAAGCACCGGGACGAACAAGTTCATGTAGACGGTGATCTGCATCAGCCGTTGCGCCAGCGCAAGCATAAAGCGAAGAATATGCAGCGTCAGCACTGCGTTGTAGCGAACGAATTGCGGGTTGCCGAACATGTATCCGGTCTTGTGGAAGTGGTAGACATACCAGCCCGCCAGCGGCAGAACGGGCAAGGCAAGCTGCATGGCGACCCGACGATGGCCCGCTGCCTGCGCGGGTTTGCGGCGAGTCTCCCAGAGATGCCAGCCCACCAGGGCGAGCGGCGTTACTATGGCGGTTTCTTTGGACATGGCGGCGACGGAAAACCATACCGCTGCCACCCAGCCCTGGCGGACCGTGGGCAATTCCTCCAGGGCATACACGAGTGCCCACATCGTCGCCGCCGCGGCAAAAATGTCCGCCTGGGCAAGGGTGCTCTGCGTAAACCAGACCGGATAGAGTGCCGTCAGCAGGGTGGTGGCGGCTGCGACGCTGGTATTCAGCAGACGCCTGACCAGCACAAAGACCGCCGTCAGCGCCAGAGTGGCCACCAGGCAAACGGACAGACGGGTGACCGCGGGAACGAAACCGGATATCTTCCACCAGATCGCGAGATAAATGGCAGGTAACGGCGGATGACCGTTCGTCAGGGTGGAGTAGGGGATCAAAGCACCGGTGCGAAAGAAATCCCAGGCGGCGGGAACGTAATAGCCGGCCTCGTCCCAGAAGTAGGGCAGCCGCAACAGCGGCAAATGCGACAGGAACACAAATCCATAAATGACGGAAAATACCATCCACGCCGGCGCGGGTTCATCCCTGTGGCGGCGGAACAGGATTTGCCCAAGCCGTGGCTCGGAAGTTTTTTTAGCGTCTGGCAAAGCAAACTCCCGTGAGCTGCGCCCTAATGGATGGGACCATTCCCCGGTCCATGGCCCGGAACCGAGCCCGGAAAGCTTTGCGAAGGCTCAATGGTGATCTTGCCGAACGCCTGCTCATACTGCGCAATGTTCTGGCCCAGCAGGTTCCACAGGGCCTTTGCCTGTTGCGGGCTCAGGTAGATGCCCTGGAAATTCTGCAGAGTCACTTCATTCGGCAGGTCCTGCCGGGCGGCGCCAAACACCAGCAGAAAGTCCCATACGCTGGCCCGCACTTGCACGCTGTTGGCATATCCATCCCGGTAATCCGGCGCATGAACAATATTGATGTTTGGAGTGGAAAGGGGCTGGCTCATGACCCAAGAGTATCGCGAATCACTGCCGCCGCGCAGGGTGGAAGCATGCTCTACGCGGATGCCTTAGCCGGAAAGATTCTGGTGCGAAAGGGGGGACTGGAACCCCCACGGTTTTACCCGCCAGATCCTAAGTCTGGTGCGTCTGCCAATTCCGCCACTTTCGCGTTTCCTTCAATTGTCATTTGTGATCACGGCGAGCTTGGCGCGCTGATGGCTGGGGACGAAACTTGCGGCCGTGAGCACGCGTCCCACCGTCTTCAGGCGCGCAAGGCGCGCGGCC